>NZ_JBSFTS010000019.1:0-128950 GCF_053591375.1 Streptomyces sp. NPDC003034 | reverse complement strand
CCAACCCCCGGCGGGGGGGCTGCAACCCCCCGCCCCCCGCCCCCCCACCCCCCGCGGGTTAGGCGCCGGGGGGGTTCGGGGGCGGAGCCCCGGCAGTGGCGCCGCAGGTTACAGCGCCACGCCCAGGAGGGCGTCCACCGTGCGGGAGACGAGACCCGGGGCCGACTCGTCGTCGCCGCCGGAGGCGAGCTGGCGCTCCACCCAGCGGTCGACGGCCGCCAGCGCGGCGGGGGCGTCCAGGTCGTTCGACAGGGCCTCGCGGACCTCCTCGACCAGGGCGTCGGCCGCCACGCCGTCCGGCCGGGACACGGCCGCGCGCCAGCGGCCCAGGCGGGCCACCGCGTCGGCGAGGACGCTGTCCGTCCACTCCCAGTCGTCCCGGTAGTGGTGCGACAGCAGGGCCAGCCGGATCGCCGCCGGGTCGGTCCCGGCCCGCCGCAGCGCGGAGACGAAGACCAGGTTGCCCTTCGACTTCGACATCTTCGCGCCGTTGAGCGCCACCATGCCGGCGTGGACGTACGCCTTGGCCATGGGGAACTGCCCCGTGAGCGCCTGGGCGTGCGAGGCGCCCATCTCGTGGTGCGGGAAGGCGAGGTCCGAGCCGCCGCCCTGGATGTCGAAGCCCATGCCGAGGTGGTCCAGGGCGATCGCCACGCATTCGATGTGCCAGCCCGGCCGGCCGCGGCCGAGGGAGGCGCCGTCCCAGCTGGGCTCGCCCGGACGGGCGGCCATCCACAGCATCGGGTCCAGGGGATTCTTCTTCCCCGGGCGGTCGGGGTCGCCGCCCCGCTCCGCGGAGAGCAGGCGCATCGCCTCGGCGTCGAGGTTGGAGACGCCGCCGAAGTGCGGGTCCGATTCGACGGAGAAGTAGACGTCGCCGTCGAGTTCGTACGCCGCCCCCGCGTCCCGCAGCCGCTCCACCAGCGGCACGATGCCGGGTATGGCTTCGACGGCTCCGATGTAGTGCTGCGGCGGCAGCATCCGCAGGGCGGTCATGTCCTCGCGGAAGAGGGCCGTCTCGCGTTCGGCGAGCTCGGTCCAGTCGTGGCCGTCGCGCAGCGCCCGCTCCAGGAGCGGGTCGTCCACGTCCGTGACGTTCTGGACGTAGTGGACCTGCCGCTTGGTGTCGAGCCACACGCGCTGTACGAGGTCGAAGGCGTTGTAGGTCGCCGCGTGACCGATGTGGGTCGCGTCGTACGGGGTGATTCCACAGACGTAGATACGGGCGACGGGACCCGGGGCGAGGGTGATCGTCCCCCGGGTCGCGGTGTCGTGGATCTGGAGGTCGCGGCCCTTGCCGGGCAGGGCGGGGACCTCAGAAGCGGGCCAGGCATGCATGCCTGGAGCCTAACCGGACACATGTTCCGGCAACGAACCGACCTGCGCTGTTGGCTTGATCGGCACTCTTGCGATCCGGCTGGCTCTGTGCGTGGCGCGGCGGGCGGTTCAGACCGGCGGCCAGGGGATCGCCGGCCACTGCCCGGACGGCTGCGGGTGCCTCCCGGTGCGCAGCAGCTGCGCCACCCGCTCCCGTACGGCCGCCAGCTCGACGGCGGTGATCAGTTCGGCCAGACGGGTGGCGAGCGGGGCTCCCTCGGCCAGCTGGGCGGCGAGCGAGGCCAGCACCTCGCGGGCCTCGTCGGTCAGGGGCTCCCCCGCCCACCCCCACAGGAGGGTGCGCAGTTTGTCCTCGGCGTGGAAGGTCACGCCGTGGTCGATGCCGTAGAGCCGTCCGTCGGGGGCGGGCAGCAGGTGGCCGCCCTTGCGGTCGCCGTTGTTGATCACGGCGTCGAGGACGGAGAGCCGGCGCAGGCGCGGGTCGTCGGCGTGCACGAGCAGGGCGGTGCGGCCCTCCCCGACCTCGGCGAAGGCCACGGGTTTCCAGCCCTCCCCCGCCTCCTCCCCCTCGACCAGTGCGAGCAGGCCACCGGCCGGGTCGTCCCCCTCGGCTTCGGCCGCTTCGATCCACCGCTGGACCATGCCCTCGCCGTAGGGGCCCTCGCGCAGCACGGTGGTGGGGACCAGGCCCCATCCGGTGGCTTCGGAGACCAGGTAGGCGGCGACCTCGCGCCGGGCGAGGTTCCCGTCGGGGAAGTCCCACAGCGGCCGCTCGCCCTTGACCGGCTTGTACACGCAGTCGGCGCTCACGCCGTCGTGGGTGACCGTGCACAGCAGGACGGCATTGGACGCCTCGCGGATCCGGCCGACGACGGCCAGCTCACCCTTGGCGAGCAGTTCTTCCCGTTCCCCCTGGGCCGTCACGCCTGGCGCCGGTAGCCGTTCTGGCGCGGGCACACGTGGCCCTCGGGGTCCAGCGGCAGGCTGCACAGGGGGCAGGGCGGGCGGCCGGCGTTGACCACGTCCAGGGCCCGCTTGGCGAAGGCCCGGGCCTGGGCGCCGGTGAGGCGGACGCGCAGCATGGGCGGTCCGTTCTCCTCGTCCTGGAGCAGCCGCTCCTCCGCCTCGACGAGGTCCTCGTCCGAGTCGGCTTCGAGTTCCACGAGCGCCTGCGCCTCGACGATCATGCGCTGTTCCTCGCCGTCCCAGGCGAGGGCCATGGTGCCGACGCGGAACTCCTCCTCGACCGGCACGTCCAGAGGTGCGGTGTCGGTGGCTTCGGCGGGGGCGACGGCGGGCACCGGGGCATTGCCGCCGGTGCGCCGTACGACCTCGTCCAGCAACTCGTCCATCCGCTCCGCCAGCGCCGCGACCTGGGTCTTCTCCAGGGACACACTGGTGACGCGGGGGCCGGAGGAGGCCTGCAGGAAGAACGTACGGCGTCCCGGCAGACCGACCGTGCCGGCCACGAAACGGTCCGGCGGGTCGTAGAGGAACACCTGACGGGGCACGTCCAGTCTCCAAGTCTCGGCGGCAGAGGCGGGGCAGAGCTGCGCGCGGGTGGCTAGCGTGTGGCTATTGGTGTCTTTGAGGCCAGTCCACCCTACTGCGCCGTTCGATCACGCCGCTCCCGCGCCGCCCCCCACAACGGCGTTCCCGGCGTCTTCGGCCATTCTTTCCGATGTGACCTCCTGCGCGGCCACCGCGTCGGGCGCCGGCGGGCTGGGCACGAGCGAGCCGAAGTCCCCGGTGTCGCCGAGCCGGAACAAGAACGGCCGGGTGGGCGTGTAGCGGACGGCGGTGACCGAGCAGGGGTCGACGTGGATCCGCTGGAAGAGGTCCAGGTGCATGCCGAGGGCGTCCGCGACGAGGGACTTGATGATGTCCCCGTGCGAGCACATCAGGAAGACGGCGTCGCTCCCGTGCTCTTCCTCGATCCGCGCGTTCCACTCCCGTACGGCCTCCACGGCCCGCGCCTGCATGGCGCGCATGGACTCGCCGCCGGGGAAGGCGGCGGCCGACGGATGCTGCTGGACGATCTTCATCAGCGGCTCGTCGGACAGCTCGGAGAGTTTGCGGCCCGACCAGTCGCCGTAGTGGCACTCGCCGATCCGCTCGTCGGTGTGCAGCGCCAGCTCCGGCCGGGCGGCCAGCAGCGGCGCTAGGGTCTCGCGGCAACGTTGCAGCGGGCTGGTGACGGCGGCGGCGAGCGGCACCCCGACCAGCCGGCCGGGCAGTGCGGCCGCCTGCTCGGCGCCGCGCTCGTCGAGGGCCACTCCCGGGGTCCATCCGGCGAGCAGTCCAGCGGTGTTGGCGGTGGACCGCCCGTGTCGTACGAGGATCAGCGTGGCCATGGGCTACAGCCTAGAGCGTGTCCCCCCGGTTGCTGCCGGGCGGGCGGACGGCCCCGGGTCCGGCTCTGGCGGATCACCTCCGGCGGGCCGGGGCGGCCGGGCAAGGCCCTCGGCGGGCTCGCCGGCGTGCGGGCGGGCGGTGGGCAGGGAAGAATGCCCCGGGTGATCGTGGACTGCGCACTGTACAAGTCCGGCGCCCGGGCCGAGGGGCCCCGGGACTTCTCGGACGCACTGGACGAGGCGAGGGCGGGCGGAGACGCCTTCGTCTGGGTCGGGATGCACGAACCGTCGGAGAAGGAATTCGACCTCGTCAGACAGGAGTTCGCCCTGCACCCGCTGGCGGTGGAGGACGCGCTGACCGCGCATCAGCGTCCGAAGCTGGAGGTGTACGACGATTCGCTGTTCGTCGTGCTCAAGCCGGTGCTGTACGAAGACGCGTCGGACACGGTGACCACCGGCGAGCTGATGGTGTTCATCGGGGACTCCTTCGTGGTCACGGTCCGCCATGGCGAGGGCGCCCCGCTGGCCGACGTACGGCGTCGCCTGGAGCAGGAGCCGGACGTCCTCCGGCACGGCCCGACCGCCGTCCTCTACGCGGTGTCCGACGCGGTGGTCGACCACTACATCGAGGTGGCGGCCGAACTCCAGGTGGACCTGGAGGAGCTGGAGGCGGAGGTCTTCTCCCCGAACCCCTCGGAGACCAAGAACACCGCCGCCCGGATCTACGGATTCAAGCGGCAGGTACTGGAGTTCCGCCGGGCGACGAGCCCGCTGCTCCAGCCGATGGACCGCCTCGCCTTCGGAGACGTGCCTTTCGTCCACGAGCCCGCCCGGCCGTTCTTCCGCGATGTCGCCGACCACCTGACCAAGGCCAACGAGTACGTCGAGGGCCTGGACCGGCTGCTGTCGGACGCGCTGGCCGCACATCTGGCACAGATGGGGGTCCGGCAGAACGACGACATGCGCAAGATCTCCGCGTGGGCCGCGATGGCGGCCGTCCCCACCATGGTGGCGGGGGTCTACGGGATGAACTTCGAGCACATGCCCGAGCTGAAGCAGGTCTGGGGCTACCCGCTGGTGGTGGCGGTCATGGCGGGCCTCTGCCTGGGCCTGTACCGGATGTTCAAGCGCCGGGGCTGGCTCTGAGGCAGGCCGTCGAGAGCGCGTCGCGCCGCCCGGGCGTACGCGGGCCGACCGGGAGGTGGCACGACTCGTCCGCATGAACGAAACGGGCGACGGCGCCGGGCGCGTAACCCGGCGGGCACCCGGGGCGTTGATGGCTGTACCGGCCGTGGCGGGGAAGACCCCCGAGCCCCCACCACGGCCGTAGACCTTTCTCCCGACGTCCCGCGTCTGACGCCCGCGACGCCTGACGCCCGCGGCCAGCGCCGCGAAGATCCGGCAAACTGCCTCTACGCCAGTCCGGCGCGCTCCAGGGCCTCGGTGCCGGTGCGCAGGGCGGTCAGCCTCTCCTCCCGGGTGAATCCGGCCGGGGCCAGCGTCAGCGTGGTGACTCCGGCGTCCGCGTAGGCCCGCATCCCGTCCGCGATGCGCTCCACGGTGCCGAGCAGCGTGGTGGAGTCGATCAGCGAGTGCGGGACGGCCGCGGCCGCGCCGGTCTTGTCGCCCGCCAGGTACTTGTCCTGGATCTCGGCGGCTTCCTTCTCGTAGCCCATGCGCTGGGCCAGCTGGTTGTAGAAGTTCTGCTTCCGGCTGCCCATGCCGCCGACGTACAGCGCGGTGTAGGGGCGGAACATGTCGGCGAGCCCGTTGACGTCCTCGCCCACGGCCAGCGGCACGGTGGGGCAGACGTCGAAGCCCTCCATGGTCAGCCCGGCCTTCTCACGGCCCGCCCGGATGTGGGTGAGCGCGGTGGCCTCCAGGTGCTCGGCCGCCGGGAAGATCAGCAGGGCGCCGTCGGCGATCTCGCCGGTCTGCTCCAGGTTCTTCGGTCCGATGGCGGCGATGTAGAGCGGGATGTGCTCGCGCTCCGGGTGGACGGTCAGCTTGAGCGGCTTGCCCGGGCCGCCCGGCAGCGGGAGGGTCCAGTGCTCGCCCTCGTACGAGAGCCGCTCGCGGCTCATCGCCTTGCGGACGATCTCCACGTACTCCCTGGTCCGGGCGAGCGGCTTGTCGAATTTCACTCCGTACCAGCCCTCGGAGACCTGGGGGCCGGAGACGCCGAGGCCGAGCCGGAAGCGGCCCTTGGTGAGGGAGTCGAGGGTGGCCGCGGTCATGGCGGTCATCGTGGGCTGGCGGGCCGGGATCTGGAGGATCGCCGAGCCGACGTCGATGCGCTCGGTCTGGGCGGCGACCCAGGCGAGCACGGTCGGGGCGTCGGAGCCGTAGGCTTCCGCGGCCCAGCAGACGTCGTAGCCGAGGCGGTCGGCCTCCTGGGCGACGGCGAGGTTGTCGGCGTCCATGCCCGCGCCCCAGTAGCCGAGATTGATGCCGAGCCGCATAGGTCGTCCCCTTACCGGTTTACCGATGAGTAACGTTCGTCTGCGGGGACTGTAGCGCGGCAGGGTCCGGCGCGGCAGTGCCCCAGTAGTCTCAGCGCTCATGGAGCAGAGGCATCTCGGCCGCACCGGACTGCGCGTTTCCCGGATCGGCCTCGGCACCCTCACCTGGGGCCGTGACACCGGCGAGGAAGCCACCGCGGAGCAGGTCAAGACGTTCTGGGAGGCCGGCGGCACCCTCATCGACACCGCCGACGTGTACGGGGGCGGTGAGGCGGAGTACCTCCTCGGGCGGCTGCTCGGCGGGCTCGTCCCGCGGCGCGACTTGGTGGTCGCGACCAAGGCGGGCAGCGTGCCCGATCCGGACCGGCGCTTCGACGGCTCGCGCGGGCACCTGCTCGCCGCGCTGGACGCCTCGTTGGAGCGGCTCGGCACGGATTACGTGGACCTCTGGCAGGTGCACGCCTTCGATCCCGGGACCCCGCTGGAGGAGACCCTGCAAGCGCTGGACATCGCCGTGAGCAGCGGCCGGGCCCGGTACGCGGGGGTCTCGAACTTCTGCGGCTGGCAGCTGGCCAAGGCGGCGACCTGGCAGCTCGCGGCCCCAGGGGTGCGCACCCGCCTCGCCTCGACCCAGATGGAGTACTCCCTCCTCCAGCGGGGCGTGGAGCGGGAGGTGCTGCCGGCCGCGCTGGACCTCGGGGTCGGCCTGCTGCCTTCCTCGCCGTTGGGCCGCGGTGTGCTGACGGGCAAGTACCGCGGCGGGACCCCGGCGGATTCCCGGGGCGCGTCGCAGACCCTGGCGGCGTTCGTGGACCCGTACCTGGACGAGGCTGCGGGCCGGATCGTGGACGCGGTGGTGACGGCGGCTCAAGGTCTGGCCGTGACCCCGCTGGAGGTCGCCCTGGCCTGGATCCGGGACCGGCCGGGCGTGGTCGCCCCGATCGTGGGCGCGCGGACGTCGGCGCAGCTCGCGGTGGCTCTGTCGGTGGAGGCCCTTACTCTTCCGGAGGAGATCTGCCGGGCGCTGGACGATGTTTCGGCGCCCGTCCACCGCTACCCCGACCAGGACTGGAGCACGCTGTGAGTACGGACCGCCGGCCCGCCGATACCGCTGCCACGGAGCAAGCGGAAGAACTGGCCGCCGCCGAGTCGGCCCCGACCGCACCGAGCACCCCCGAGTCCGGGTCCGGGTCCGGCTCCGAGCCCGCGCCCGAGCCCGGGTCTGAGCCCGAGCCGGCGCCCGGGTCCGAGCCCGCGCAGGCGCCCGGGTCCGAGCCCGCGCAGGCTTCCGCCGACGGGGAGGCTTCCGCCGACGACGCCGCCCCCGAACCCGCCGCCGACGCCGAGGGGGCGGCCCCGGCGCTCAGTGAGGCCGCCGCCGAGCTGGCCGCGCAGAAGGTGGAGCGGGAGCGGATCGCCCGGCGCAAGGCCGAGCGGGAGGGCCCGGTCGAGGCCGGCGGGAAGCTCAGCGGGAAGGCCGCCGACCTGCTGGCCGCCGTACGGGCCGTGGAGAGCGGGGCGAAGCCCCCGGCCGTCTCCTTCGACTCCGACGAGGCACCGGCCGCGCCGCGCAGGACGGCCGCCGCTCCGCCGCAGGCCCGCCGGCCGGCGCCCGCGGCGCCCGCGGCGCTCCCGCCGGAGGCCGTCGAGGAGGTACGCGCCGTCCTGGCCCGCGGCGGCGCTCCCGAGGCGCTCGCCGGGCCGGCCGCGGCGGCCCTCGGCGAGGGCGCCGCCGAGGCCCTCGCCGAGGACCCCTGGCGGCTGCTGGCGGTCGCCGGAGTCCGTCCCACGCAGGCGGACGGCTTCGCCCGGGCCCTGCTGGGCCCCGAGGCGGGTCCGGGGGACGGGCGGCGCACCGGCGCCCTGGTGGGCTGGCTGCTCGCCCAGGCCGCGCTCAAGGGACACACCGCGCTGGAGGCTCCGGTCCTCCAGTCGGCGCTGGCCCAGTACGCCGTACCGGATCCGGCGCAGGCGCTGGAGCAGGCCATCGGCGAGGGCACGGTCCTGGTGTTCCACGAGCCGCTGGGCCCACCCGTCGCCGCGGAGTCCGGGGAAGGGGAAGCGGAGCAGCCGGTACGTCTTCTGGTCGGCCTGGAGGGATACGCGATGGCCGAGGAGAGCCTGGCCGACGGCCTGGCCCGCCTCGCCGGCACCTTCGACGCCCCGGCGGACTGGGAGAAGGCCGCCGCGGCCGCGCCGAATCCGTCAGCTGCCGAGCTGATCCGCGCGGTCGCCCGCCACGGCCTGGTCACCCACACCGGTGGCGAGGCCGCCCGCGCCGAGCCGTTCGCCCTGCTGGCGGCGGCCCGGGAGCTGGGCCTGCGGGCCTGCCTGGCCGCGCACGCGCCCGGCGGGCCGGACTCCGTGACCGTGGCGGGCCTGCTGGCCGGGACGGAGGGGCCCGGGCGGGATGCGGAGGGGCAGTTCGCGCTGGACCTGCTCGTGGTCCTGGACGCGCCGCAGCTGGACGTGGAGGGCGCGGCCGCGCTGGTGGAGTCCGTCCCCGACGGCGCCAGGCTGGTGCTGTCCGGGGACCCGGGCGTGCTCGGATCCGCCGGGCCGGGACGGGTGTTCGCCGATGTGCTGGCGGCCCGAATCTGCCCCGGCGTGGTCTCCCGTACCCCCGATCCGGGCCCGCTCGGCGAACTGGTCTCCGGGGTGGGTGTCGGCGAGCTGAACCAGGTCGACGCCCCCGGCAAGGAGGTCGTCATCGTCCCGGTGCGCGACGCCGGGGAGGCCGTGCACCGCGCCGTGCAGCTCGTCGCCGAATCCGTACCGCGCGCGTTCGGGATCCCGGCGGACAGCGTCCAGGTGATCACCCCGGGCCATGGCGGCTCGGCGGGGACCCGCGCGCTGAACGCCGCCCTCAAGGAGCGGCTGAATCCCGGGCCCGGCCGGTTCGGCGGCTTCGACCCGGGCGACCGCGTCGTGCACGTGCCCTCCCCCGGCCGGGCGCTGCCCGCCCGGGTGGTGTCCGCCGACGCGGAGGGGCTGCACCTGGACCGTGCGGGCGCACGGGTCGTCGTAGCGAAGGAGCTCGTGGAATCGCAGGTCCGGCACGGCTGGGCCGTGACGGCGCACCAGGCCGTGGGCGTGCGCTGGCCGGCGGTGGTCGTCGTGCTCCCCGGTGACGCGGCGCAGGCCCTGTCGCGGGACTGGGTGTACACGGCGTTCGGACGCGCCGAGCGGCATCTGTCCGTGGTGCACGGCGTCGATCAGGCGCTGCCCGCCGCGGTGGCGCAGGTGCTGCCGAAGCCGCGTACGACCCGGCTGACGGGCCTGCTGTCGGCCCTCACGGCGGCGGCCCGGGAGCGGACCGAGTGACGGCGCGGCTCCCGCCCGGTGGGGCGGGGGCCGCGCCGTCCGGCAGAGATGCTCTGGTCACGCAGGGGTCAGGCCGGGCTTCGCTTCCTCATCCGCTTCTTCCCCGTCCCCATCCTCCTCTTCATCCCCTTCATCCTCTTCATCCTCTTCATCCTCTTCATCCTCTTCGTCTGCGGCGTCTTGATCGTCCTCCTCGTCGAAGACGGAGCTGACGTCGAACCGGTGCAGCACGTCCTCGGGGTCCGTGTGCTCGAAGGGTGAGTCGAGCCACTCCCCCGGTTCCGCCGCCTCCTCCGAGGCCGCGATCCAGAGGGTGGAATCCCCCTCCTCCAGCCCGAACTCCTTGTAGCGGGAGGCGATCTCATCGGGCTCGTACTCCCCGAAGAGCACGCCGAGCGCACCGGCGGTGCCGCCGTCGAGGGTGAGTTCGGCGTCCCGGTCGTGGGCGGCGACGCGCTCGGCCTGGGCGATCAGCCGCGCGGGCTCCACCACGGCGTAGTCCCGGCGGATGAGCACGCTGAAGGCGGCGGGCTCGGCGGGGCCGGCGTACGGGACGCCGTCCTCGGGGGGCGTGGGGATCTCGAAGGGGGTGACCTCGTCGTACCGGTCGTAGAGGAGTTCGTCGTACTCCTCGGCCGCGGCGGCGAGTTCGTTGAAGGCGGCGTAGACGTTGGGGTCCTCGTCCCCGATCCGGCTCTCGACCGCGGCCAGGTGACGGTCGAGCGCGGCCTTGACCGCCTCGGCGGCGGCGCGTACCTCGGCAACAGTGGGCAGAGCGGCATCAGACATAGGGCAGACGCTATCCGTAGCAGGGGTCTGCCCGCACAATAGATGCGATGCCGGAATACGAATTCGTCGACGTGTATGTGCCCCGGGGCGTGCCTCGCGAGGAGGCGACGCGCCTGTTGACCGATCATGCCGAGTACCGGAACTGGGAGCTCGACCGCCTGAGCCTCTACCGGGACGGCAGCCGCCGCGTGCGGCTGCGCCGCCGGATCATCCGCCAGGTCCGCGCGACGTGGTGACGCGGGCCCCGGAGCGGGGCCCGCGTCGTCAGCAGCCTCAGGCGGCGGCGCGGCCGCGCCGGTAGAGCACCGCGCCCGCCAGCAGCAGACCGCCGGCCAGCGGGACGCCCGCCGTCAGGACGTCTCCGCCGCCGGTGGCGGCGAGAGCGACCTCCTCGCGGGGACCGGTCTGCGGGACGGGGTGGGCGACCGGGGTGCGCGACCCCGAGCCGGCGCTGATGGACGTGTCCGGCTTGCCGGGGTGGTTACCGGGCTTGCCGGGCGTACTGGGCTTCCCGGGGTGGGTGTCCGGGTTCTCGACGCCCGGCTTGCCGGGCTTGCCCGGGTGCTCGTCGCACGGCTCGTCCCCGCCGCCGGGGTGGCCGGGCTGTCCCGGGTGACCGGGCTGACCGGGGTGACCCGGCTGACCCGGGTTTCCGGGGTGACCGGGCTGGCCCGGGTTTCCGGGGTGACCGGGCTGGCCCGGGTTTCCGGGGTGACCGGGCTGTCCCGGGTTTCCGGGGTGACCGGGCTGGCCCGGGTTTCCGGGGTGACCGGGCTGGCCCGGGTTTCCGGGGTGACCGGGCTGGCCCGGGTTGCCCGGCTTTCCGGGCTGACCCGGGCTGCCGGGCTGACCCGGATTCCCGGGCTGGCCGGGCTTGCCGCCGTGGTGCGAGGGGTTGGAGCAGTGGTTCCCGAAGGCCGGATTGAGGCCTCCCACCACTGTGATCGTGTTCCCGCAGGCATTCACCGGCACGTCCACGGGCGCTTGGACGTTGTTCCCCGACAGCACCCCCGGAGAGTTCGCGGCATGCCCCGAAGCGCCGGCGTCCGCGTGCGCGTAGCCCCCGCCCATCGCGAGGACACCCCCCGCGGCAGCCATGGTGATCAAGGTCTTCCTGGTGACCTGTGCCGGTCGTCGCATGTGCATTCGTCCCCTGTGCATGTGTTTCGGTGATGGTTCGACGTACTGGCCGTACAAGCTCCCCGTGCCCGGTACGTCGAAGGTGAGGAGTCGGGCCGGAAAGCCAGCAGCCCCGGAGCGCTGGCATGCGCTCCGGGGCCAAGACTTCAGAGGCGTCAGCCGTTGACGCAGGTGTTGCCGAAGGCCGGGTTCAGCAGACCGATGACGTTGACGGTGTTACCGCACACGTTCACCGGAATGTGGACGGGGACCTGGATGACATTGCCGGACGCGACGCCCGGGGAGCCGATGGCCGCACCGTGGGCACCCGCATCGGCGACAGCCACACCCGCACCCGCGAGAACCAGACCACCCGTAGCAGCCGCAGCGGCGACAATCTTCTTGATCATTGTTCCTCCTAGTAGGCAAACGCGGTCCCAGCCGCGGACCGCATCACCTGTAACGAGGAGGGATGACCGGGGCTACGAGCGTATGAGTGCATTCACTCGTCCCAGTGAAATGCGTACGCTCATTCGATTTTTCAGGCGTGGTCGATGAACCGGTCGAGCACGCGTGCGCCGAACTTGAGCCCGTCCACCGGCACCCGTTCGTCCACACCGTGGAACATCCCGGCGAAGTCCAGCTCCGCAGGCAGCCGCAGTGGCGCGAAGCCGAAGCAGCGGATGCCGAGGTCGTCGAAGGACTTGGCGTCGGTCCCGCCCGAGAGCATGTACGGGACCGCCCGCGCGATCGGGTCCTCGGCCTTGAGGGCGATCTGCATGGCGTCGACCAGCTTGCCGTCGAAGTCCGTCTCCAGGGCCTTGTCCGCGTGCACGTCCTCCCGCTTCACGCGCGGGCCGAGGATCCGGTCGAGGTCGGCGAAGAACTCCTCCTCGTAACCCGGCAGGAAGCGGCCGTCGACGTGGGCGGTGGCCTGGCCCGGGATGACGTTGACCTTGTAGCCGGCGCCGAGCATCGTGGGGGCGGCCGAGTTCCGCAGCGTCGCGCCGACCATTTTGGCGATGCCGCCGAGCTTGGCGAGCGTGGCGTCCATGTCCTCCGGGTCGAGCGGCGTCCCCAGCGCGTCGGAGAGCTCGTCCAGGAAGGCCCGTACGGTCTTGGTCACGCGCACGGGCCACGTGTGGCGGCCCAGCCGCCCCACGGCCTCGCACAGCTCCGTGATCGCGTTGTCGTTGTTGGTCATGGAGCCGTGGCCCGCGGTGCCCTCCACCGTGAGCCGCATCCAGTGCATGCCCTTCTGCGCGGTCTCGACGAGGTAGAGCCGCAGGTTCTCGTTGACCGTGAAGGAGAAGCCGCCGACCTCGCCGATCGCCTCGGTCACGCCCTCGAAGAGCCCCGGGTGCTTGTCCACGAGGTACCGCGCCCCGTACGAGCCTCCCGCCTCCTCGTCGGCCAGGAAGGCCAGCACGATGTCCCGGGGCGGCTTGCGCCCGCTGCGCATGCGGTCGCGCACGACGGCCAGCGTCATCGCGTCCATGTCCTTCATGTCCACGGCGCCCCGGCCCCACAGGCAGCCGTCCGCGATCTCCCCCGCGAAGGGGTGGTGGGTCCAGTCGGCCGCGTTGGCGGGGACCACGTCGGTGTGCCCGTGGATCAGCAGCGCCGGCCGCGAGGGGTCCTCGCCCTCGATCCGTGCCACGGTCGAGGCGCGCCCCTTGTGCGACTCGAAGATCTGCGGCTCCAGCCCGACCTCGGCGAGCTTCTCCGCGACCCACTCCGCCGCCTTGCGTTCGCCGGGGCCGGAGTGGTCTCCGTAGTTGCTGGTGTCGATCCGGATGAGATCCCGGCAGAGGTCGACGACCTCGTCCTCACCGGAGACGGCCTTGCCCGCGCTCGACTCGCTCACGCTGCTTCCTCCCACTGCTCAGTACCGAACTGCCCCCATCCTCCCGCTCCGGGCCGTTCTCCCCAAGGGCGGTACCGGCCGACGGGGGTGTGATCGGGGCCCCCGGAATGTTTGGTAATGTTTTCCACGTCGGAACGGCCCAGGGCCGCGAGACAGACACCTTGTCCGGGTGGCGGAATGGCAGACGCGCTAGCTTGAGGTGCTAGTGCCCTTTATCGGGCGTGGGGGTTCAAGTCCCCCCTCGGACACCAGCGGAAAACCCCAGTTGATCTGGGGTTTTTCTGTTTCCCTGACAACGGCGCGACCAACCGGATGACGAACGGCCGACGCGGTGTTCTCAGCACCGGGCGGGACTCTCAGGCCGTGACCTCCGAGCGCACCGGGACCGGTGGCCGAACGCGCGTGAGTGACTCCGCGCGAGCGAGAAGAAGCGGAGCCAAGTCCGGGTACCAGCCACGGGCCACGGCTTGCAGCATCTCCGCCAGGGCCGCGAGCTTTCCGACTCGGCCGGCTGGGGTGTCCAGGACCGCAGCGAACTCCAGCCGGATACGGTGGGCCACGTCGGGAACGAGCAGGCTGTTCGCATGGAGAAGGCCCACATCGTAGCCGAAGGGAACCAGGCCCCACCGCTCCCAGTCCAGCAAGGTCAAGGGCATGGCCGTGAGATTGCCCCAGTGCAGGTCACCGTGACCCGTCACCCTCTCCACCTTGGCAGGGGCCGAGATGCCGAGAAACTGGGGGAAGGCACGTTCGATCCACGCGTCCCGGACAGTGGCCTTCACTCCCTCCGCCTCAGCGAGCAGATCAAGGGCTCGACCCAGGTCGCCCCACCACCCGTCACCGACGCCGCGGCGCCGTCCTGACCGATCTCGCGGCCATCGGCGCCAAGCGGCGCGACCCCGAACACGTCGTCGCGTACGGCCGGGAGGCCCTTCTCCTGGCCCAAGCCTCTTCCTCCGGATACGTCGCCCGTAGACTCCAGACCGACACGCCGCAGTGGGAGCGCGAGGCCGCAGGCTCGGTCTACGACCAGGTCCGGCAGTTTATCGAGATCAGCGGCGGGCACGCATCAAGGCTGTCCCGCGAGCAGAAGAGTCGGTTCGTCGCGACGTGCTGGACCGCTCAGATGTTCAAGCACTTCGAGGACCCCAAGCCGGGCTACGTGGCCGACTGGCCCGACCTGCCGAAGTGGCAGCAGGAGACCGACGCCGACATCTTCGGGGCCATCAAAAAAGCCTGACCGAACGGGCGAGATCGCCCGTCCTGGCCAGGTTGGGCGGGGTCCCTCTCGTTTCCGTGGCTGGGGGCCGCTGTGAGGCCCCCGGGGTGGGGGCCTCACAGGCCGGCACGGGGGTTAGCGGCGGGAGGCTGCGATTTCGGCTACGCGGCCGCGGACCAGGAACCAGCCGCCGACCAGGGCCGCGGCGATCACCGGGACGAACATGACCGTCGTGCGGCCGACGCCGCCGTCGCACCACATCAGGACGAGGACCGTGAGCAGGAAGACCAGCGTGATGATCTGGGTGTACGGGGCCCAGGGCAGGCGGTAGGCCGGGCGTTCCAGCTTGCCCTCGCGTGCGTTGCGCCAGAAGTGGAGCGAGCAGAGCATGACCATCGCCCACGTGCCGAGGATGCCGAGGGAGGCGAAGTTCAGGACGATCTCGAAGGCGTCCTTGGGCATGAACCAGTTGAGGACGACGCCCGCGATGCCGAAGGCGGCGGTGAAGAGGACCCCGCCGTAGGGGACCTTGCCCTTGTTCATGCGGGCGGTGAACTTCGGTGCGGAGCCGGACATGGCCATCGAGCGCAGGATGCGGCCGGTGGAGTAGAGGCCGGAGTTCAGGCTGGAGAGCGCCGCGGTCAGGACGACCAGGTTCATGATGCCGGCGGTGCCGGGAATGCCCAGCTTGTCGAAGACGGTGACGAAGGGGCTCTGGCCGGAGGAGTACGCGGTGTACGGCAGCAGCAGCGCGAGCAGGACCACGGAGCCGACGTAGAAGATGCCGACGCGCCACATGATCGAGTTGATCGCCTTCGGCATGATCTTCTCGGGGTTCTCGGTCTCACCGGCGGCGACTCCGCAGAGCTCGACGGAGGCGTACGCGAAGACGACGCCCTGGACGACCAGGAGCATCGGGAGCACGCCGGCGGGGAAGAGGCCGCCGTTGTCGGTGATCGTGGCGAGGCCGGGGGTGTGGCCGTCGATCTGGTGGCTGGTGGCCACGAGGTAGATGCCGACGAGCAGGAAGACGACCAGGGCGCCGACCTTGACGATGGAGAACCAGAACTCCATCTCGCCGAAGTACTTCACCGAGATCAGGTTCGCGGTGAGGACGACGGCGAGGGCGATCAGCGCGAGGACCCACTGCGGGACGCTGGTGAACATCGACCAGAAGTGCGCGTAGGTGGCGGCCGCGGTGATGTCGGCGACGGTGGTCGTGGACCAGTTCAGGAAGTACAGCCAGCCGGCCGTGTAGGCGCCCTTCTCCCCCATGAACTCGCGCGCGTAGGAGACGAAGGCGCCGGAGGAGGGCCGGTAGAGGACGAGCTCGCCGAGGGCCCGGACGACGAAGAAGGCGAAGACTCCGCACACCGCGTAGGCGATCGCGAGGGAGGGTCCGGCGCCCGCGAGGCGGCCGCCCGCGCCCAGGAACAGGCCGGTGCCTATCGCCCCGCCGATCGCGATCATGTTGATGTGGCGGGACTTGAGGTCCTTGCTGTAGCCCTCGTCGCCGGCGTCGAGATGGCGGGGCGACGCCGGGGCGGGAGCCTCGGTCAAGGTGCGGTCACTCATGTACGGGTTCGCCTTCGTGGGGGTCGGACAGCAGGTCCGGACCGCCGCGCCGGGCGGCTGGGTGGTACCCCTCGGCGGCGGGTCCGGTGATTTTGTCGACCCAGGAGACCATGAGCCTCCGCTACCCGCCAAAATCTGTCCCGAGCGGCGAAGCCCCCGACGACCTTGGAAACGGTCGTCGGGGGCTTCGCGGGAGATGGAAAGCGAGGCGGCTGCTCAGCCGGTCGGCGTGGCCCCCGCCACCTGTTCGAGGCGGAAGGCCTCGTTCCCCAGGCCGATGCGGGCGTGCACCTCGGGGCGCCGGCGGCGCAGCACCACTCCGTAGAGCAGGCCGGCCGCGATGGCCGCGCCGATGATGCCGGGCAGGGCCCAGCTGAGGGCGGAGCCCGCCTCGGCGCCGACCAGGACGCCGAAGTCCTTGACGGTGTAGACGGCGATGGCGAGCAGGGCGAGACCGGCCACGCCGGCCGCGAGGAGCCGCCAGACCTGGGCGCCGGCGGTACCGCGGCGAACGAAGAAGGCGATGACGGCGAAGGAGGCGGTGGCCATCAACAGTGTCACGCCGAGGGCCCCGACGCTGCCCATCCAGGTGAACAGGTGCAGGACGGGAGCGGTGGGGTCACCGGTCGGCATGTCGTCGGTGAAGGCGAAGGCGAGGACGACGAGGGTGGCGACCGCGGTCTGCAGGAGGGACCCGGTGCCGGGGGCGCCGGTGCCGGCGTTGGTCCGGCCGAAGGCGGCGGGGAGCAGGCCCTCGCGGCCCATGGCGAAGGCGTAGCGGGCGACCACGTTGTGGAAGCTCAGCATGGCGGCGAACATGCCGGTCACGAAGAGGACGTGCAGGACGTCGGTGAAGCTGTCGCCGAGGCGCTCGGCGGTGAGCTGGAAGAGCAGGCCGGGACCGGCCTCGGCGGAGGTCTTGACCACTTCGGCGGGGCCGGTGGCGACGGTCAGGGCCCAGGCGCTGAAGGCGAAGAAGAGGGCGACGAAGCCGACGGCGAGGAACATCACGCGGGAGACGACGATGTGCGGCTTGCTGGTCTCCTCCGCGTAGACCGGCGACTGCTCGAAGCCGACGAAGGCGGCGATGCAGAAGCAGAGCGCCGTGCCGAGGCCGGCTCCGCTGAGGGTCTCGGGGTTGAAGGCGTGGAGCGAGAGGCCTTCGGGGCCCGGGTCGGTGAGCGCGGCGAGGTCGAAGACGACGACGAGGGCGCACTCGATGAGGAGCAGCACACCGAGGACCTTGGCGTTGAGGTCGATCTTGAGCCAGCCGAGCGCCCCGGTGGCGGCGACCGCAGCCAGGGCCGGTATCCACCAGGCCAGCTCGGTTCCCAGGTAGGTCGCGAAGAGACCGGAGATCTCGAAGCCGAGGATGCCGTAGACGCCGACCTGCATGGCGCTGTAGGCGACGAGGGCGACGAGCGAGGCACCGGCGCCCGCGGTGGGGCCGAGGCCGCGGGCGATGTACGCGTAGAAGGCGCCGGCGTTGTGGACGTGCCGGCTCATCTCGGCGTAGCCGATGCTGAAGAGGGCGAGGACGGCGCCGAGGATGACGAAGAGCAGCGGCTGGCCGACGATGCCCATGACACCGAAGGTCGTGGGCATCACACCGGCCACGACCATCAGGGGCGCGCTGGCGGCGAGCACGGAGAGCAGCAGCCCGGCGGTGCCGAGGCGGTCGGCGCGCAGGGCGCGGTCCTGGCCCTTGTACGTACGGATCTCGGGCGGGTCTTGGAGGGTGGTGGAGCTGCCCGTCGGCATGGCGGCGCGTCCTTTCCGGTGGAGGTCTTTCCGGGTGGAGGTCTTTCGGGGCGGAGCTGTTTCGGGGCGGGAGGTGTTTCGGGGCGGGAGGTGCGGTGGAGATGCCGTGCGTGGTGGTGCGGTCGGGGTGCGGTCGCGCCGGGGGGGTGGCGCGCAGCGTGCTGCGGGATGGCCGGCGGGGCGGCGGGTGCGGCTACGGGGTCAAGCGGTGCCCAGGGCGGCGCTGCGCGCGGCGAGGAAGGCTTTGTGCGGGTCCAGGTCCGGGTACGACCAAGGGGCCCGGGTGGCGTGGCTTCCGATGCGGTGGAAGAGGGCGGCGGCCTCGGCCGGGCGGCCTTCGCAGAGCTTGGCGTGCGCGAGGAAGTTGAGGTCGACCCGGTTGCGGGGGTGGTCCTCGCGCTCCCACTCCAGCCACCAGTCGAAGGCGGCCCGCAGGACCTGGCGGGCACGGCGGCCGGACCAGTGCTGGGTGGCACTGTCGAAGGTGTGGCCGTGGGTGGCGGCCAGCACCCGGTAGCGCTCGGCGTGCGCGATGACGGGGAGCACGGCGAGCGGTGAGTCGGCCGGGGACTCCTCCGCGGCCCAGGCGGCGAAGTCGTACACCTCGTGGAGCGGGTCGTGGCCGGAGGCAGGGGTGCGCTCGGCCAGCTTGGCGACCATCAGGTGGTGGGCGTGGTGGTGCTCGCGGTGGCGGGCCCGGACCTGGTCGAAGTGGCGGCTGAACTCCTCCTCGGTGCCGAAGGCACCGGAGAGGAGCAGCAGGCCGAGCCAGGGCGTCGGGTCCGCGGGGAGCAGGGCGGCGGCGCGGCGGCAGGCTTCCTCGGCCGCCTCGGGTGTGCCCTTGCACCGCAGGGCGGAGAAGACGGCGGCGCAGGCGAGGAGGGTGGCGGCGTCGGCGCTTTCCGGTTCGGCGAGCAGCCATTCGCGGGCCCAGGCGCCGGCCGCCGGGGTCTCGGCGAGGACCACGACGCGGTGGCCGCGGCGGTCCCAGTCGTCACCGGTGCCGACGAGGAGGGAGCGGGCCTTGGACCAGCGGCCCTGCGCGAACTGGCCGCGCACATCGACCAGTTCGGCGTCGCAGAGAGCCGGGTCGAAGAACTGGGCGTCCCGCTTGCGGGTGCGGCCGAGGGGCGGCGGAGGCGGGGACATCCGCGGTTTTCCCTCCAGAACGCGGGCGATCGAGCGTGAGCGGACAGACATGAAGCGGTCAAACGGGAGCAGTGAGCGTGAGCGGACTGAGCAGATTGATCGACTGAGCGGACGAGCGTGAGCGGTGGACATGAACGGTGGACATGAACGGCGGACGGGCGGGCACGAGCGTGACCGAACGTGTGCACGATGCACGCGTGCGGTGCGGCCGGTGGCGCGCGGACCATACCGGTGAGCGATCCGGATGATCACGCACAGCAAACCGGCAGGCACAGCTCCGCGTCAAGGTCCAGTCCAGCGCGTGGCGAGTTTCAACTGCTCCGCTCGGGGGCAGAGTTGGGCCATTCGTTCCGGTTCGCGAAATCGGCCCGACGCCGCCCTAGGGTGAGGGGCATGACCGCGTACCACGATCTCCCTCCGTACCTGCTGGGCTTCCCCGGGCCGCTGCGCGACCACCTGGTGGAGGCTGTGCTGAGCGGGGCCAAAACGACGACGACCGGGCTGCTCGCGGCCTACGAGGCAGAGGACGAGCCGCTCCCGGAGGTGGGGCAGCGGACGGCGCTCATGGACTCCGAGGACCGCCCGGTGGCCGTCCTGGAGGTGACGGACGTACGGGTCCTGCCGCTCGGCGAGGTGGAGCTGGGGCACGTACGGGACGAGGGCGAAGGGTGTGCGTCAGTGGCCGAATGGCGATCCTCGCACGAGACCTTCTGGCAGGGGGCGCAGCTGCGCCGGCTCCTCGGGGACCCTGGGTTCACGGTCCGCGACGACACCCTGGTCGTCCTGGAGCGCTTCCGGATCGCCGAGATCCTGCGCCGGCCCTGAGCGGCGGAGGCGCCGGCCGGGCGGATCGGGCCCACCCGCAGCAGCCCACCGGGATCCGCCGGCCGGGCGGGAGAGGACCCCGGAGCGCCATGACCCCGGCTCAGCCCACCGCCCGCGCCGCCGCGCGGCCCGCCGCGCGCCCCGAGAAGAGGCAGCCCCCGAGGAAGGTGCCCTCCAGCGCGCGGTAGCCGTGGACGCCGCCGCCCCCGAAACCGGCCGCCTCACCCGCTGCGTATACACCGGGCAGCGCCTCGCCGCTCTCCGTGAGCACGCGCGAGGAGAGGTCGGTCTCCAGGCCGCCCAGGGACTTGCGGGTCAGGATCGAGAGCCGGACCGCGATGAGCGGGCCCGCCCCGGGGTCCAGGATCCGGTGCGGGGCGGCCGTCCGGATGAGCTTGTCGCCGAGGTACCTGCGCGCGCCGTGGATGGCCGTCACCTGCAGGTCCTTGGTGAAGGGGTTGGCGACCTCCCGGTCCCGGGCCGTGATCACGCCGCGCAGCGCGGCCTCGTCGATCAGGTCCTCCTTGGTCACGGCGTTCATCCCGCGCACGAGGGCGGACAGGTCGCGCTCCACGACGAAGTCCGCGCCGTTGTCCATGAAGGCCTGGACGGGCCCCGGTACGGCCTGCCGCGCCCGGTCGATGACACCCCGGACGGACCTTCCCGTGAGGTCCGGGTTCTGCTCGGAGCCGGAGAGGCCGAACTCCTTGCCGATGATGCGCCGGTCGAGCACGAACCAGGTGTGGTCGTGTCCGGTCCGCATGATGTGGTCGAGGGTGCCGAGGGTGTCGAAGCCCGGGAAGAGCGGCACCGGCAGCCGCTTGCCGGTCGCGTCCAGCCAGAGCGAGGAGGGGCCGGGCAGGATGCGGATGCCGTGCCTGCGCCAGACCGGGTTCCAGTTCTGGATGCCCTCGGTGTAGTGCCACATCCGGTCCTTGTTGATGTGGCTCGCCCCCGCCGCCTCCGCGATGCCGAGCATCAGGCCGTCCACGTGCGCCGGGACCCCGGAGAGCATCCGCTCCGGCGGGGAGCCGAGCCGCGCCGGCCACTGCTCGCGCACGAGGTCGTGGTTGCCGCCGATGCCGCCCGAGGTGACGATCACGGCCTGGGCCCGCAGGGAGAAGGCCCCGGCGCTCTCGCGGCTGCTCGCCGCGCCCCGTACGGCGTGGGACGGCTGAAGGACCTCGCCGGTCACGGTGTCCACCGCGCCGGCCGTACGGGACAGCCCGGTGACCCGGTGGCGGAACCTCAACTGGACCAGGCTCCGCGCCACCCCGGCCCGGACGCGCCGCTCGAAGGGCTCCACCAGGCCCGGGCCCGTGCCCAGGTGATGTGGAAGCGGGGGACGGAGTTGCCGTGTCCGCCGGCGTCGTAGCCGCCGCGCTCGGCCCAGCCCACCACCGGGAAGAAGCGGACGCCCCGCGCGTGCAGCCAGGGCCGTTTCTCGCCGGCCGCGAAGTCGACGTAGGCCTCGGCCCAGCGGCGCGGCCAGGCGTCCTCCTCACGGTCGAAACCCGCCGTGCCCAGCCAGTCCTGGAGAGCGAGCTCACGACTGTCCTTGATCCGCATCCGCCGCTGCTCGGGCGAGTCCACGAAGAACAGCCCGCCGAAGGACCAGTGCGCCTGGCCGCCGAGGGATTGCTCCGGTTCCTGGTCGAGCAGGATGACCTTGCGCCCCGCGTCGATGAGTTCGGCGGTGGCCGCGAGGCCCGCGAGCCCGGCCCCGATCACGATCACGTCCGCGTCGTACGTCATGCGTCAACCGTCCTCCGTGGTGGGTGGGGCGATCCTTGGCTACGGAGCGGTAACCAGTCAACAGCGGTGGTTGGATGAATCGTGTGAGTACCGCTGACGCTGATGAAGTGCTGGACGTGGTGGACCGGGACGACCGGGTGACGGGACAGGCCCCGCGCGGGCAGGTCTACGGTCGCGGGCTGATCCACCGGTGTGTGTTCGTCCTGGCCAGGGATGCGCAGGGGCGGATCTTCGTACACCGGCGGACGGCCACCAAGCTGCTGTTCCCCTCGTACTACGACATGTTCGTGGGCGGGGTGGTGGGCGCCGGGGAGAGCTACGCGAAGGCCGCCCTGCGGGAGGCCGAGGAGGAGCTCGGGGTCCGGGGCCTGCCGCGCCCCGTGCCGCTGTTCAAGTTCCTGTACGAGGGCCCGGGCGGGGCCTGGTGGTCGTACGTGCACGAGGTCCGGTGCGAGCCGCCGGTGCGGCCCCAGGTGTCGGAGGTGGCCTGGTACGGGTTCGTCGGTGAGGACGAGCTGGCCCGGCAGATCGCGAGCGGCGAGCGGGCGTGGGTGCCGGACGGGCTGGAGGCGTACCGGCGGCTGCGGGAGTTCCGCGCGCCGGAAGCGTAAATTGCGGGGGTGACCGATACCCCGAAGGGCGGCTTCCTGAGCGACGTGCGCCTCTGGTTCGCGCCGGAGCGGCTCAAGGACGAGGGCCGGACGCCTGATTACCGCTTCTCTCTGGCCAATGAGCGGACCTTCCTGGCCTGGATCCGTACAGCCCTGGCCCTGGTGGGCGGTGGTTTCGCGGTCGACCAGTTCCTGCCGGACCTGCGGTGGGCGGTGCGCGCCGGGATGGCCTTCGCGCTGCTCGCCGTGGGCGCGGCCTGCGCGCTGCGGGCGGTGAACCACTGGATGCGGTGCGAGCGGGCGATGCGCCGGGGCGAGGATCTGCCGCTGTCCCGCTTCCCGGTGGTGCTGAGCGCGGGGGTGGGCCTGGTCGCGGTGACGATGGTGGCGGTCGTGCTCATGGGCTGGACGACGGGGCGGTGAGCGGAGCCGCATCGGACGCGGGCGGCGGGCCGGCGCCCCGGGACGCCGGGCTGCAGCCGGAGCGGACCCGGCTCGCGTGGCGGCGTACGACGCTGGCGTCATCGGTCGTCGCGGTGCTGGCGCTGCGGCAGGCACTGCGCGGGTCCGCTTCTCCGGTGGAGCTGGCGGGAGCGGCGGTCATCGCGCTGATCTGGCTGGTCTTCCTCGGGGTGGCGCACCGCAGGCTGCGGGAGCTGGCGGTGGTCCGGCCGCCGGGACTGGTCCCACGGGCCGCTGTGGCGGTGGTGGGGTGCACGGTGGCGCTGGCCGTGTTCGCGGCGGCGATGATCCTCTGAGCCATTACGGCCGGCCACGCACGGAACCCCACTCGTATCCCACTCGTCGCCTGCCGTCGCTGTGCCGCCCGCTCGTCCGCGCACGCCCCGGTCCCCCCGCGCGCACGGCGCCCGCCCGCCGCGCACGGCGCCCGCTTTCCGGCCACCATCCACCCCCGGCCTCCGCCGGCGCCCCGACGGCTGGCAGGATGCTGACCTCCTGTCACGCCGGCCCGAGGAGCGCCCACATGACCGTCGCAGAGCCGTATCTCGTCCAGCCCGCGACCGGGGTGTACGCGTACGTCCAGCCGGACGGCGGCTGGTGCCTCAACAACGCCGGTTTCGTGACCGACGGCGGCCGGACCCTGCTCATCGACACGGCCGCGACCCAGCGCCGGGCGCTGGCCCTGCGGGAGGCCGTCGCGGCGGCCGGGGCGCCGCTCCCCCGCACGGTGGTCAACACCCACCACCACGGCGACCACACCTACGGCAACAGCCTGTTCGCCCCCGAGGCGCTGATCCTCGCGCACGACAGCTCGCGGGCCGAGCAGCTCGCGGCCGGACGCCAGCTGGAGATGATCTGGCCGGGGACGGACTTCGGCGCGATAGAGATCACCGCGCCCGATCTCACCTACAGCGAACGGATGACCCTGCACGTCGGCGAGACGGAGGTGCGGATCATCCACCCCGGTGTCGCGCACACCACCGGGGACTCGATCGTGTGGCTGCCCCGGCAGCGGGTCGTCTTCACCGGCGACCTGGTCTTCGCCGAGGGGACGCCGTTCCTGGCGATGGGCTCGCTCTGCGGCTCGCTGCGGGCACTGGAGCTGCTGCGCTCGCTCGACGCGCGGACGGTCGTGCCGGGCCACGGGCCGCTCACCGACTCCTCGGCCTACGAGGCCACCGAACGCTATCTGCGGTACGTGGCCGAACTCGCCCGGGAAGGCCGGGAGAAGGGGCTGACGCCGCTGGAGACGGCCCGGCAGGCCGATCTGGGCGAGTTCGCCGCCTGGCGGGAGAGCGAGCGCCTGGTGGCGAATCTGCACCGCGCCTACGCGGAGCTCGCCGGGGAGCCGGAGGGGGCGCCGCTGGACATCCTGACGGTCCTGAAGGACATGACGGTCATGAACGGGGGCACGCCCATCCTCTGCCACGCATGACATTGCGGGCATGGGGGGCACTTTCCGCCCACACTCTGGACGGCATACCGACTGGTCGGCATGATGAGCGGAGCGGCAGCGCGTTCCCTCGCGGCCGCCTCGTCCGTTCCCCGCTCGTCCCGTTGCCCGCTCGGCCGTTCCCCGCCCGTCCCGTTGCCCGCTCGTCCCGTCGTCCCGTGCCCTGCGGAGGTGCCCACATGACCCCACGCCCGGATTCGGCCTCAGCCGGCCCCAGGGGCCTCGATCTGGAGCGGTTGCGCGGTCATCTCGACCGGGCACGGCCCGGACTGGTGGCCGGGCCGCTGCGCGGCCGGCTGATCGAAGGCGGCCGCTCGAACCTCACGTACGAGATCACCGACGGAACCGCCCGCTGGGTGGTGCGCCGGCCGCCGCTGGGACACGTACTGGCCACCGCGCACGACATGCGGCGGGAGCACCGGGTCATCGAAGCGCTGCACGGCACGGCCGTGCCGGTGCCCGAGCCGTTGCTGCTGTGCGAGGACGAATCCGTGCTCGGGGCTCCCTTCTACGTCATGGAGTACGTGGACGGGGTGCCGTACCGGACGGCCGGCCAGCTCGCCGCGCTCGGCCCCGAACGCACCCGGCGGGCGGTGCTGGCCCTGGTGGACACGCTGGTCGAGCTGCACGCGGTCGAACCGCAGGCGGTGGGGCTGGGCGACTTCGGCCGGCCGGAGGGCTTCCTCGACCGGCAGCTGCGCCGCTGGGGCAAGCAACTCGCCGCATCCCGGGGCCGGGAGCTCGCCGGTATCGACGCGTTGCACGGCGCGCTCGGCCGGACCCTGCCCGACTCCCCCGCTCCGACGGTGGTGCACGGGGACTTCCGCCTCGACAACGTCCTCATCGGCGGTCCGAACGACACCATCCGGGCGGTGCTGGACTGGGAGATGTCCACGCTCGGCGACCCGCTGACCGATCTCGGACTGCTGGTGATGTACAGCTCTGACCTGGGTCTGGCCGCGTCCCCCGTCAGTACGACGAGCGCGGCGCCGGGGCATCCGACGCCCGCCGAACTGATCGAGCGGTACGCGGCCCGCTCCGGCCGGGACACCGGCGCCATCGCCTGGTACACGGCCTTCGCCTGGTTCAAGCTCGCGGTGATCCTCGAAGGGATCCACTACCGGTTCACGCTCGGGCAGACCGTCGGAGCGGGTTTCGACCGGATCGGCGAGCTGGTCCCGGTCTTCATCGAGCACGGTCTGACCACCCTCCAGGAACCCCAGGAAGGCTGAGGCACACTCATGGACTTCGCATTCGACGCCCGGACCGAGGAACTCCGCGAGCGGCTGCTCGCGTTCATGGAGGAGTACGTCTACCCGGCGGAACCGGTCGCCGCCGAGCAGCGCGCGCGGCTGGCCTCGCCCTGGGACACCCCGGCCGTCTTCGGTGAGCTGAAGGCCGAGGCACGCCGTCAGGGGTTGTGGAACCTGTTCTTCGTCGACCGGCACGGCTCGTCCGGGACCCCGTACGGCCCCGGGTTGACCAACCTGCAGTACGCGCCGCTCGCCGAGATCACCGGACGCAGCCCGCACCTGGCGCCGATGGCCACCAACTGCGCGGCCCCGGACACCGGGAACATGGAGCTGCTGGCGCAGTTCGGGACCGAGCAGCAGCGGAAGCAGTGGCTGGAGCCGCTGCTCGCCGGGGAGATCCGCTCCGCCTTCGCGATGACCGAGCCGGAGGTGGCCTCCTCGGACGCGACGAACATCGAGACCCGGATCGAGCGGTCCACGAGCGGCGACGGTGGCGGCGACGAGTATGTGGTCACCGGCCGCAAGTGGTTCATCTCCGGGGCCATGAACCCGGATTGCAAGATCTTCATCGTGATGGGCAAGACCGACCCGGACGGCTCCGATCCGCGCCGCCAGCAGTCGATGATCCTCGTCCCCCGGGACACGCCCGGGGTCCACGTGCGCCGGGCGATGACGGTGTACGGGTACGCGGACCACGACCACGGCGGTCACGCCGAGGTGGTCTTCGACGGGGCGCGGGTGCCCGCGGCCAACCTGATCGGCGAGGAGGGCAGCGGCTTCGCCATCGCCCAGGCCCGGCTGGGACCGGGCCGGATCCACCACTGCATGCGGCTGATCGGCATGGCGGAGCGGGCCATCGAGCTGATGTGCCGGCGCGCGGTGGGACGTACGGCCTTCGGCAAGGAACTGGCCGCGCAGGGGGTCGTACGGAACTGGATCGCGGATGCCCGGGTCACGGTGGAACAGCTGCGGCTGCTGGTCCTGAAGACCGCCTGGCTGATGGACACCGTCGGAAACCGGGGCGCCCACACCGAGATCCAGGCCATCAAGATCGCGACCCCTCGGGCCGTGGTGGAGATCCTGGACCAGGCGGTGCAGTTGCACGGCGCGGGCGGCGTGAGCCAGGACTTCCCGCTGGCGGAGCTGTGGGCGGCGGCGCGGACGCTGCGGCTGGCCGACGGGCCCGACGAGGTGCACCAGCGCTCGCTGGCGCGCCGGGAGCTCCAGCGCTACCGGGGCTGAACCCGGCGGCGCCGGGGTCAGCCCCGCCCGTTACGGGCGGAGCGCGCGCAGCAGCAGGTCCGCGAGGTGGTCGGCGACCTGCTGCGGCGTGAGCGGGCCGTCCTCGCGGTACCAGGTGGACAGGTGGTGCACGGACCCGAAGTGGTAGTCCACCACCAGGTCGGCGGGCGTGGCGGTGGAGAACACGCCCGTGCGCTGGCCCTCCTCGACCAGGGCCCGGAAGCGTTCGTGGTAGCGCCGGCGCTCCGCCCGCACCTGCTTGAACTTCTCCGGGCTGAGCTGATGCATCGACCGGAAGAAGATCATCGCGTCGTCAAGGTTCTCGATGGTGGTGACGACCACGTCGGCCGCCGCCGCCCGCAGCCGCTCCTCGACGGGTGCGTCGGAGGCGGCGACCGCGTCGAGCCGCTGCTGCTGGAGGCGCAGCATGCGCGCGTACACCTCGTGCAGCAGATCGTCCTTGGACCCGAAGTAGTGGTAGAGCGCGCCCTTGGTGACCCCGGCCGCCTCGACGATCTCCTGGACGGAGGTGCGGTCGTAGCCGCGTTCGGCGAACAGCCGGGTGGCGACGGCCAGCAGCCGCTGCGGTACCGGGGCTTCGTGCGTGCCTTCGGGCTCGGTGGTCCTGGCCGCCATGGCGCTGACCTTCCCTTCCATGTCCTTCGTCGTGCCCCGCCGTGCGTACGACCGTCGGGCGGGCGGGCGGGCGACCGTCCCGCACGGTCGTGCTTCGCGAGCGGTCGGTGCGGTCGGTGCGATCCGGCTGTTTTCAGCCGCGGTCGCGCAGCTCCCGTCGGAGGATCTTGCCACTGGTCGTCTTCGGAAGGACAGGCAGGATCTCCACGTGACGCGGGTATTTGTACGCGGCTATGCGCGCCGCGCAGTACGCGGAGAGCTCCGCCGGTTCGGCCGAGGTGCCGGGGCGGAGGCTCACGTACGCCTTCACGCTCTCCCCGCGGTAGGGGTCGGGGAGGCCGACCACGGCCGCCTCGCGCACGGCGGGGTGGGTGTAGAGCACGTCCTCGACCTCGCGCGGCCAGACCTTGAAGCCGGATGCGTTGATCATGTCCTTCTTGCGGTCGACCACGTACAGCCAGCCGTCCGCGTCCATGAAACCGACGTCGCCGGTGCGCAGTTCTCCGCCCGGGAAGGCCTCGGCGGTGTCGGCTGGCAGGCCCCAGTAGCCGGGTACGACCTGGGGGCCGCGCACCGCGATCTCGCCGGTCTCGCCGAAGGGGACCTCCGCGCCGTGTTCGTCGAGGATGCGGACGACCGTGTCGGCGCCCGGGACGCCGACCGAGAGGGTGCCGGAGGCGGGGTCGACGGGGGCTTCGCGGTGCGCGGGGACGGAGGCGCAGGGGGCGGTGCACTCGGTGAGGCCGTAGCCGTTGCGGAGGTAGAAGCCGAAGGCGGTGCGCAGGCGTTCTACGAGGGCGGGCGGCAGTGGGGCGCCGCCCGAGGAGACGACCTGGAAGGAGGCGAAGTGGTCCGGGGCGGCGTCGGGGTGGGCGGCGAGGGCCATGAATGCGGTGGCGGGGCCGACGGTGTAGGCGGGCCGGTGTTCGAGGAAGGCGTCGAGGACGACGCCAGCGTCGAAGCGGTGGGCGAGGACGAGGGTGCCCGCGTTGGTGAAGCAGGCGGCGAGCTCGCAGACCATGCCGGTGATGTGGAAGAGGGGCGCGAGGGCGAAGTACGGGGCGCCCGCGGGGAGGGGGTGGCCGGTGACCTGCCGGATGGCGTTGTACGTGAGCGCGCCGTGCGGGTTCACCGCCCCCTTGGGCGTGCCGCTGGTGCCGGAGGTGTAGCTGATGAGGGCGGCTTCGGCGGCGGTGAGCTGCGGGTCGTCCGGGGCGGGGTGGCCGCGGTGCGCCACGGAGGTGAGGTCCGCCGCCTCGTGGGCGGAGGAGGCGGAGGGGGCGCTGGGGGCGGTCGGTCGCGGGTCGGGCTCGGCGGGGAAGACGCGCGGGTCGTCGCGGGTCTGGAAGTCCCGGTCGCGGGCGGTCAGGACGGTCCGTACGGCGCTTTCCTGCACGGCTTCGCGCAGGTACGCCGTCCAGGCTCGGCCCTCGCAGACCAGCGCGGCGGCCCCCGAGTCGCGCAGGATGTGCCCGACCTCGCCGGACTTGTACATCGGGTTGAGCGGGACGACGACCGCCCCGGCCTTCCAGGCGGCCAGGACGGCGAGCACGAAGTGCGGGGTGTTCTGGAGCATGACGGCGACGCGGTCCCCGCGGCGGATGCCGTGGGCCGCGAGGTGGCCGGCGACGGAGTCGGAGAGCGCGTCGGCCTCGGCGTAGCCGATGCGGCCGTCGAAGTAGGCGAGGGCGGTGCGCTCGGGGGCCCGGGCGACGGCGTCGCGGAAGGCGTGCAGCACGGTGGGCCTCGGTGCGACGGGTGCCCGCTGCGCCGGGCTGAGCAGCCGGAGCCAGGGCTGGGCGGCGTACCGGGAGCCTCGGCCGCGCCCGTCGGCGCCGGAGGCGGCGCCCTGTGCGGCGGCGTGGGCGACGACGGCGTGGGCCTGGGCCGGGTCCGAGGCGGGACCCGGGGCCGAGGCGAGAGCCGGGTCCGAGGCGGGACCCGGGGCCGAGGCGAGAGCCGGGTCGGCGGGGGCCGCGGGGGCCGCGGGCGTCATGGTGTCTCCCACTTCTGCTGGAGGTGGTTCATGGCGCTCAGCCAGCGGTCCGGTTCGGTGGCGCGGGCGGCGTAGTAGTCCGCGACCTCGGGGTGCGGGAGGATCAAGAACCGGCCCTTCTCCATGCCGTCGAACAACGCGTCCGCGACCGCTTCCGGCTCGATCGCGGTCGGCTCCAGGACGAGTTCGCCCGCCGAGCCCGCGGCGGTCAGCATGTCCGTACGCACCCCCTGCGGGCAGATGGAGTGCACCTTCACACCGCGGTGGCGGTAGGTCAGCGACAGCCATTCGGCGAAGGCGAGCGCACCGTGCTTGGTGACACTGTACGGCGCCGCTCCGATCATGGTCAGCAGTCCGGCGGCGGAGACGGTGGACACGAAGCGGCCGCTCTCCCGCTCCAGCCAGTCCGGCAGGAGCAGCCTGGCCGCGCGCACGTGGGCCATGACGTTGACGTCCCAGGCCGCCTCCCAGACGGCCTCGTCGGCGAACGCGTCCCCGCCCGAGGCCAGTCCGGCGTTGGCGCAGTAGACGTCGATCGATCCGCCGAGGGCCTCGCGCGCTTCGGCCACGATCGCGGAGGCGTCGCCGGGCACCGGGATGGCACGTGACCCGATCCCGCCCGCGACCGCGGCGGCCTTGGCAGCGTCGAGGTCGTTGACCACCACCGTGGCGCCCTGGGCGGCGAAGCGCTGGGCGAGTGCGGCTCCGATGCCGCCGCCCGCGCCGGTGACGACGACTCGCTGGTCCTGGTACTCGCTCACGGGGTCACCCTTTCATCGCGACTGCCGGCTGCCGGACACCGGGTTCCCGGCAGACTAACCAGTCGGTATGTGCTCGCGGAAGGGGGCGGCCTCGTAGCCTCGCCCGGATGCGCCCGTCACAGGGCGGCCATCGGGCCGACGGGTGGTCACCTGGCGGTTTTTGCGTCGAAATCCCCCGGCGCCGCCCGCGGCCCGGGGCACGAGCGCGGGACCGCAGGAATCCGGCGGGAACGGCATCTGGCCGGGCGGCCCCGGCAGCAGGATGCTGGTCTCCGGTCGCGGTGCGAAGGGGGACGTCATGGCGGGTGGCACGGGCATCGGGGTGGGTCCGTACGCGGAGCTGACCTTCGACGCCGAGGGCGACGTGGACGAGGCCACGCGCGGCGCGGTGGAACGGCTGGAGGCCACGGACCTGCTGGTCTTCGCGCACGGCTGGAACAGCGACCGGTCCACCGCCACCCGGCTGTACGACCGGTTCTTCGCCCCCTTCCCGGGGCTGGTGGGGCCGGGCGTGCGGCTGGGGTACGTGGGTGTCGTGTGGCCCGCCATGCGCTTCTCGGACGAGCCGATCCCGGACTTCGACCCGCCCGGCCTGCTGACGGCACCCGGCTCCGGGACGGCACTGGACGGCGCCACCCGGCGCGCGCTCGGGGAGTTCTGGCCGGGGCGGCAGCCGGAGCTGGACCGGGTGGCCGAACTGCTGGCCGAGCGGCCGGAGTCGGAGGCGGCGTTCATCGAGTTCGGCGCGCTCGTACGGGAGCTGGCCGGCGCGGACGCCGTACACACCGCGGCCGCGCCGGCGGTGCCGGCCATCTTCGTCGCCGACGTGCTTGAGGTGTGCCGTGCCTTCACCCTCGGGCTGGTCGGCGTCGGCGCGCTGCCCCCAGACGCGGACGGGCACGCCCTCACCGCCGGCGGCGGGCTGCGGCCGCTGTGGAACGGAGCGAAGGAGCTGCTGCGGCAGGCCACGTACTACCGGATGAAGAAGCGGGCCGGGGTGGTCGGCGAGCGCGGTCTGGGCCCGGTCCTGGCGGAGCTCGCGGCGCGCCGCCCGGCGCTGCGGATCCATCTGATCGGGCACAGCTTCGGGGCGCGCATGGTGTCCTTCTCGCTGCGCGCGGTGCCGGACGGAGCCCGGTACATCGCTTCGCTCACCTTGCTCCAGGGTGCCTTCTCGCACTACGCGTTCGCCGACCGCCTGCCCCACGACAAGGGCCGCGGCGGCGCCCTGCGCGGCCTCCAGCGCAGGGTCGCGGGGCCCGTGACGGCCTGCCACTCCGCGCACGACACGGCCCTCAGGGTGTTCTATCCGCTGGCCTCCCGGACAGCAGGGGATTCGGCCGGTCTGCTGGGCTTCGACGAGCGGTGGGGCGCGATCGGGCACGACGGGGTGCACGCGGTTGCGGGGACACCGCGGCTGAGCCTCGAAGCGGTCCTGCGCGAGGGGCTGCCGGCAGCCGGATGCGTCAGCGTGGACGCGGGATCCGTGGTCCGGCGCGGCGGCGCTCCCTCGGGGGCGCACAGCGACATCTGCCACGAGGAACTGGCCCGGGTCGTGGTCGCCGCGGGACGCATGGGGCGGTGACATCCGGCCATGTGCCACCCGTACGCCTCGACCGCCCCCGCATGCGCCCACGTCCGGCCGGGCATGTTGGGCACATCGTGTGGTGCCGGAATGCCGGAGTGCCGGCCTGGCGCGCGGCGGAGGTGAGGGTGAAGGTGTGATGGCGGGATTCCGGAGTCTGGCCTACCAGGTACGCGACGCGCGCAACGACCGGGCCCTGCGGCGCCATTCGCTGCGCCGCTGCCTGGAGCGGTTCGCGCCCTACGGGCACCGGGCGACCTGGTGGCACCTGTGCGACCGGCACGGCATCGCACCGGAGGACCGGGCGGCCGACCCGCAGCGGCTGGTCGCCGCGCTGGAGGAGCTGGAGGAGGCGCGGGCCGTCTGGCTGGAGTACGAGCGGCACTTCGCGGAGCGGCGGCGACGGGAGAAGCACCACGGACTGCGCCGGCCGGAGTGGGCGTGGGGCGGCAGCGGGGACGCGGTGGTGCGGTGCGCCGATCCCGGAGTGCGGCCGGAGGGGACGCTGGGCGAGGTGCTGCGGCGGCTGGTGAAGGCGCTGGAATCGGAGCCGGGGACGGTGTGCCCGGTGTGCGGGGACGGGGAACTGCGCTGGCCGGCGCCGGTTGCGGGGATGCGTACGGGGGCGGGGCGGCGCGATCGCGTGCCCCGGCAGGGGCATGGGCATGGGCCCTGGGAGGGGGCCTGGGCGTGGGACGGGCCGGTGTGCGCGGGCTGCGGGATCGTGGTGCCCAGACCGGCGCTGGCGGATGTGCCCTCGGCGGGCGCGGCGTGAACTCCGGGGGCGGGGACGGGAGCGGGGCAAGGAGCGGGCCTGGCGAGGGGTCGGGGGCCGCGCCCGGGGGCGGGGCGCAGGGGGCGCCGGTACGAGGGCCCGTGGCGGTGTTGCTACCGGAGCCGGGGCGGGGCCCGGGCTCGGGGCGGGGGCCGTTGCCGGAGCCGGGGCCGTCGCCGGGGCCCGGGCAGCTACCCGCGGCGCTCCCGGTGCAGGTGTCCTTGAACGGCTCCCGGGGCGCCGCCGACGGCCCGGCCGTGCCGTTGTCCCCCGGCGATCTGGCGGATGCGGCGCTGGGGGCGGTCGCCGCCGGGGCACGGGAGGTGCTGATGCATCCGCGGACCCCGTGCGGGCGGGAGAGCCTCTCGCCCCGCGTGGTCGGCCCGCTGCTGGAGGCGGTGCGCCGCGCGGGGGCCGGCGTACCGCTGACGGTGTGTGCGACCCCCGGGGCCGAGCCCGACCCCGCCCGGCGGCGGGAGCGGGTGCTGTCCTGGACGGTGCTGCCCGACCGGGCCGCGGTGTACTTCGCGGAGCCGGGGGCGCGGGAGCTGGCGGAGGTCCTGCTGGCACGCGGGATCGCCGTGGACGCCGTCGTGCCGCTGGGCGGACCGGCCGGGCCGGAGCCGCTGGCGCGGTTCCTGGCGTGGCCGGTGCGGGAGCCCGGGCGGGTCCGGCTCGCGGCCGAACTCGCGTCGGCCGATCCGGGCCTGGTGGCCGGGCTGCGCCGGCTGCCGCCCGTGGCGCTGCTGCTGTACGGGCGGGAAGCCGCCGCCTGGCCGGTGCTGCGACTGGCCGCGCGGTGCGGCACCGCCGCGCGGATCGGCGTAGGAGACGTACTGCACCTGCCGGACGGGCGGACGGCGCGGTCGAATGCCGAATTGGTTGCGGCGGCGCGGGCGGCGTGGGCCCGGTCGGCACGGGGCCCGGCGGGGGCGTGAACAGGGCATGCCAGCCCCTCCCCGCTCCGACACCGTGAACGGCGGGTGGGGTGACGCGGACGCGGGGACGCCGGGCGCTACAGCCGCGAGCCGGTGAGCCGTTCGCCGAAGACGTCGTCCGGGTTGGAGAGGGCGCAGTTCTCCAGCGAGAGGCAGCCGCAGCCGATGCAGTCGGTCAAATGATCCCGCAGGCGCCCCAACTGGCTGATCCGGTGATCGAGTTCGGCACGCCAGGCCTCGGAGAGGCGGGCCCAGTCGGCCCGGTTGGGGGTGCGCTCCTCGGGGAGCTGGGCGAGCGCCTCGCGGATGCTGGCCAGCGGGATGCCCACGCGCTGGGCAGCGCGTACGAAGGCCACGCGGCGCAACGTGTCGCGGGTGTAGCGGCGCTGGTTGCCGGAGGTGCGGCGGCTGCTGATCAGGCCCTTGGCTTCGTAGAAGTGGAGGGCGGAGACGGCCGCGCCACTGCGGGCGGACAGCTGGCCGACGGTGAGCTCGTGGACTTTCTCGGGAATCTGCGGCACCGCACCGAGGGTAGTCGCAGGTCCGTTGACATACGCGGGAGGCCCCAGCATGCTGAGCAAGCGCTTATTCAACCAGTGCTGACGTGCATCACGTGAGAGGCAGGGGCAGGGCATGGCCGAGCCGAGGGTCTTCACATCCGCCGAGGAGCTGCGCGCCGGGATCGGCGAACCGCTCGGCCCCAGCGGGTGGCTGGAGGTGGACCAGAAGCGGATCGACCTCTTCGCGGACGCCACCGACGACCACCAGTGGATCCACGTCGACCCCGAGCGGGCGGCCGCCGGGCCCTTCGGCCGCACCATCGCGCACGGCTATCTGACACTCTCACTGCTGCCCACCCTGGTGCCGCAGGTCATGCGGGTCCAGGGCATGAAGATGGGCCTCAACTACGGGGCCAACAAGGTCCGTTTCCCGGCGCCGGTGCCGGTCGGCTCGCGGCTGCGCTGCACCGCCGTGATCACCGAGGTGGTGGAGGCGGGCGGCGGCGTACAGGTCACGGCCACCGTCACGGTCGAGCGCGAGGGCGGTGACAAGCCGGTGTGCGTGGCGGAGTCGGTGTCCCGCTACTACTTCTGAACTACGTCTGACCGTTCTCAGCGTTCTGAGCGTTCTCAGGCTTTTCAGGCTCCCGAGCCGCGCCGGCGGGCCGGGATCCCACCATACGCAGGACGAGGTCGGCGTAGAGTGCGCCGACCTCGTCGGGCGTACGGCGCCCGGCCACGCTGAACCACCGGGCCACGTCGATGCAGAGCGACAGCACGGCGAGGGTGGTGCCGGGGACGTCCGGGACGTCGAACTCCCCTGCCGCGACCCCGTCGGCGAGGATGCGGCGTACGGCCGCGTCGCTCTGCCGGCGCAGGGCCACGATCTCGGCGCGGTGCTCCGGGGCGAGCGCGTCGAGTTCGTACTGGACCACGCGCGCGGTGGTGTGGTGCGCGGCGTGCCACCGTACGAAGGACCGTACGGCTGCGTCGAGCCGCTCCGCGGCCGAGCCGGGCCGGTCGGCGGCCGTCGTCAGGATCTCCAGCGCCTTGTCGTGACCGATCCGGCTGATCCGGTGGAGCAGCTCTTCCTTGGTCTTGTAGTGGATGTAGAGGGCGGCCGGACTCATACCGGCCCGCCCTGCGATGTCACGTGTGGTGGTGGCGTGGTAACCGCGTTCCGCGAAGGCGTCGACCGCCGCGATGAGCAGCCGCCGCGCCGCGTCGGGGGTGACCTCGGACCACGGCTGGTAGCCGTCGGCCGTCTCCGCCGCGCTGTCCATCGCTCACTCACCCTCTTCGCCGTGTAGGAAGGAACACCCTACGAAAGGAACACCCTACCGGAGGGTGAGCAAGCGCTTAGCTCCGCTGGCCGTCCCCCGGGACGCGAACCGTCCACGTGGACGAGGGGCGGGGCGTCAGAAGGCGGAGACTCCGGTGAGGGCGCGGCCGATGAGCAGCTTCTGGATCTGGCTGGTGCCCTCGTACAGGGTCATCACGCGGGCGTCGCGCAGCAGCTTGCCCGCCGGATACTCGTCGATGTATCCGTAACCGCCGTGCACCTGGAGGGCGTTGCTCGCGGCGCGGACGGCGGCCTCGGAGGCGAAGAGCTTGGCGGTGGAGGATTCGGTGGCGAAGGGCCGGCCGCGGTCGATGAGGTCGGCGACCCGCCAGGTCAGCATGCGGGCCGCGTCCACGTCCACGGAGATGTCCGCGATCAGCTCCTGGACCAGTTGGTGCTGTGCGATGGGCTTGCCGAACTGCTCGCGCTGGGCGGCGTACGAGACTGCCGCGTCCAGCGCCGCCTGCGCGATGCCGACACAGCCCGCGGCGACGGACATCCGACCCTTGGCCAGTGCCGACATGGCGACCGGGAAGCCCTTGCCCTCGCGGCCGACCATCGCGGACGCCGGCACGCGCACGCCGTCGAAGGCGAGCTCGGCGGTGGCCTGGCCGCGCAGGCCGAGCTTGCCGTGGATCTCGTGGCGGGTGAGGCCGGCGGCGTCGGCGGGGACGAGGAAGGCGGAGACCCCGCGGTGGCCGGGCTCGTCGTTGGTACGGGCGAAGAGCAGCACCACGTCGGCCCAGGTGCCGTTGGTGATGAACGTCTTGGTGCCGCTGATGACGTAGGAGCCCCCCTCGCGCACGGCGCGGGTGGTGAGGCTGCCCGCGTCGGAGCCGGTGCCGGGCTCGGTCAGCCCGAAGCAGCCGAGCGCGTCGCCGGAGCACAGGCGGGGCAGCCAGGCGCGCTTCTGCTCCTCGGTACCCCAGGCCGCGATGGTCTTGGCGACCAGGCCGAGGGAGACGGAGACGATGCCGCGCACGGCTGAGTCGCCGCGGCCGAGCTCCTCGGTGACCAGGACGTAGGCGAGGTGGTCGCCGCCGGAGCCGCCGTACTCCTCGGGGACGGTGAGGCCCAGGAAGCCGAGCGCGCCCAGCTTCTTCACGATGGCCCGGTCGACGCTCTCGGCGCGGTCCCACGCGGCGGCGTACGGGACGACCTCGCGCTCGGTGAACTCGCGGGCGAGCCGGCGGGCGGCAGCCTGTTCCTCGCTCGGCTCCAGATTCACCGGGCACCTCCGGGAGGCCGTCCGGCGCCGTTAACTAGCGCCGGTAGTTTATGGCGGGCAGGCCCTACTATGTGCCGCATGGCCAGACCGCGCAAGCCCCTCCTCAGCAGAGCCGTCATCGTCGAGGCGGCGGGGGCGATGGTGGACGCGGAGGGGCTGGAGGCGGTGTCGACGCGGCGGCTGGCGGCCGCCCTCGGGGTCAGCGGGCCGTCGCTGTACAACCATTTCCGCACCAAGGACGAGATCCTGGAGGCGGTGGCGGACGCGGTGAGCGCACGGGTCGACCTGTCGATGTTCGAGGACGGCCGGGAGTGGCGCGGGGCGCTGTACGACTGGGCGCACTCGTACCGGCGCGCCCTGTTGGACCACCCGAACATCGTGCCGGTGCTCGCGCGGGGGCCGGGCCGCCGGCCGGCCGGTCTGCGGCTGGCGGACGCGGTCTTCGGCGCCATGACGGCGGCGGGCTGGCCCGAGGCGCAGGCGACGCGGATCGGCGCGCTGATGCGGTACTTCATCCTGGGCTCGGCGGTGGGCTCCTTCGCCCGCGGTTTCGTGGACGACGAGACGGCATACGACCCGGCGGACTATCCGCACCTGGGGCGGGCGCACCTGCTGGCCGAGCGGCAGCACGAGGTGGACGAGGGCGCCTTCGAGACGGGCCTGACGGCCCTGCTGGACGGGCTGGCCCTCCAGTACGAGGCACTGCGCGAGAAGGCGTGAGGCGCGGCGGGCCCACCAGACCCGCCGCGCCCCACCCCGCCGCGCCCCACCCCGCGGGCCTCACACCGCGGGCCTCACACCGCGGGCCTCACACCGCGGGCCTCACACCGCCGCACCTCACCCCGCGGGCCTCACCCCGCCGGGCCGCTCTCGCTTGAGCGGTGCCTCATGAGCGGTGCTGGAAGACGACGAGGGAGCGGCCGCCCTTCCCCGCCAGCATCGCGTCGAAAGCGGCCGGGATGCCGTCCAGGGTGATGCGGTCGGTCACCATCGCGCCGAGGTCGAGGCGGCCGGCGCGGACGTGTTCGGCGATGAGCGGCAGGTCACGGGCAGGGTCGCTGTTGCCGTAGACGCAGCCGGTGAGTGTGCGGGCGAAGTGGAAGATCTCCAGGGCGTGGAAGGTGACCTGCTGTTCCTTGCCGCCGATGCCGACGACCGTGGTGCGGCCGCCACGCCGGGTGGATTCCCAGGCTCCGCGGATGGTTTGCGCCCGTCCCACGCACTCGACGGCGACGTCCACGCCCTGGCCGGCGGTGAGGGCCCGGATCTGCTTGGCGGTGGTGTCGCAGGCGAGCACGAAGTCGGTGGCCCCGGCCGCGCGCGCGAGTTCCTCCTTGGCCGGGGAGACGTCGACGGCCACGATCGGGTCGGCTTGGGCGATGCGGGCGGCCTGGAGGGCGGCCAGTCCCACCCCGCCGACGCCGAAGACGGCGACGGACTCGCCGGGGCGGACCTGGGCGCTGTGGTGGACGGCGCCGTAGCCGGTGAGCACGGCGCAGCCGAGTAGGGCGGCCTCGGCGAGCGGGATCCCGGCGGGCGCGGGCAGCACGCACTCGCCCGCTACCACCGTCTCCTCCGCGAAGGCCGCCACATTCAGTCCGGGGTGCAGCTCGGCTCCCCGCGCGTCATGCGCGTAGACGGCGCCGACCCCGGCGAGCGCCTTGGCGCAGAGCCAGACCTCGCCGATCGTGCAGTGGTGGCACTCCCCGCAGGAGGGCGCCCAGTTGAGCACCACGCCGTCGCCGGGGGCGACATGGGTCACGCCCTCCCCGACGGCGACGACCGTACCGGCGCCCTCGTGGCCGAGGACGGCCGGGAGGGGCACCCGCATGGTGCCGTTGGTGAGGGAGAGGTCCGAGTGGCAGACCCCGGCTGCGGCGAGCCGCACGCGGACCTGCCCGGGGCCGGGATCGGGCAGCACGATCTCCCGTATCTCCAGCGGGGCTCCGACGGCGGGCAGGATGGCGGCGCGGACCATGGTCGTCGTCTCCGTCTTTTCCGATGCTGAGGCGGTGGGCTGCTCAAGGCCGTGGGCTGAGTGCCCATCGGTTGGTGGCGACTGTGGCGACTGCTCAGAACTGCAGGGACTTGGTCTGCACGTACTCGGCCAGCCCGTGGCGGCCCAGCTCGCGGCCGACGCCCGACTGCTTGTAGCCACCGAAGGGCGCGAGCACGTTGAAACGGCCGCCGTTGATGTCCACCTGCCCGGTGTCCATACGGCGTGCGAAGGCCACGGCCGTCTCGTCGTCCGCCGCCCAGACCGCGCCGCCCAGGCCGTAGACGGTGCCGTTGGCGATGCGCAGCGCCTCCTCCTCGTTCTCGTAGGCGAGGATCGACAGCACGGGGCCGAAGATCTCCTCCTGGGCGATGGTCATCTCGGGTGTGACATCGGCGAAGACCGTCGGGGCGACGAAGTACCCCTTCTCGTACGGCGCTTCCGGGCCGCCGGCGACCAGGCGCGCGCCTTCCTCGATGCCCTTGGCGATGTATCCGCGGACACGCTCGTGCTGCTTGGCGTTGACCACCGGGCCCAGGCGGGTGGCGGCGTCGCGGGGGTCGCCGGTGGCATATGTGGCGACGGCTGCGGCCGCCAGGGAGACGGCCTCTTCGTACTGGTCGCGGTGGACCAGCATCCGGGTGAGCGCGTTGCAGCTCTGTCCGGAGTTGTTCATGACGTGGCCGACGCCTGTGGCGACGGCCTTGGCCAGGTCGGCTCCGGGCAGGATGACATTGGCCGATTTGCCGCCCAGTTCGAGGGCGACCCGCTTGACGGCGGCGCCGGCCGTGGCGCCGATCAGGCGGCCGACCGCGGTCGAGCCGGTGAAGGAGACGAGGTCGACTCCCTCGTGCGCGGCCAGTGCCTGCCCGGCGACCGGGCCGGTCCCGGTCACCAGGTTGAAGACTCCGGCCGGGATGCCCGCCTCGTGCACGGCCTCGGCGAAGAGCTGTGCGGTCAGCGGGGTGTCCTCGGCCGGTTTGAGGACGACGGTGCAGCCGGCGGCGAGAGCGGGCGCCACCTTTGCAACGACTTGGTGCAGCGGATAGTTCCACGGCGTGATGGCTCCGACGACACCGACCGGCTCCAGCAGCACGGTCGAGGTCCCGATCCGCTCCTCGAAGGCGTACGAGGCCCCGAGCTCGGCGAAGGAGGAGGCGACCGCGATCGGCGCGCCGACCTGGACCATCTGCGTGAATCCCACCGGGGAGCCGAGTTCGGCGGTGATGGTCTCGGCGATCTCGCCCTTCCGGGCGACGAGCACGTCACGGAGCACGCCGATCAGGGCCGCCCGCTCGGCCGGAGCCGTGGCCGCCCAGCCGGGAAGGGCGGCGCGTGCCGCCCGTACGGCCGCGTCCACGTCCTCGGCGGTGCCGGCCGGCACCGCGGCGATGACGTGCTCGTCGGCCGGATTGACGACCTCTATCCGGTCGCGACCGGCGGCGGGCCGCCATTCTCCGCCGATGTACATCCCGTCGTGGGCCTTCATGGCATTCCTCCCGAGCACGCACCAGCGCGTAGACCTGACCTCGCGGACACCCTACAAACTAGCGCCGGTAGTTTTCGGCCAGCCAGGTGGGGCGTGGATCAGATGATGCCGAAAAGCATCCCTGCCGCGAGAACGACCAGGGAGGTGAGAGCGGCCCATTTCACGGTGAAGCGGGTGTGGTCGGCGAATTCGACCTTGGCCATGCCGACGAGGACGTAGACGGCCGGAACCAGCGGGCTGGACATGTGCAGGGCCTGGCCGACCAGGGACGCGCGGGCGATTTCGAGCGGGGAGACCCCGTGCGCCGCACCGGCCTCGGCCAGGACGGGCAGGACGCCGAAGTAGAAGCCGTCGTTGGACATGAAGTAGGTCAGCGGCAGGCTCAGCAGCCCGGTGACGAGGGCCATGTGCGGGCCCATGCCCTCGGGGATGGCGCCGACGAGCCAGTCGGCCATGTGCTTGACCATCCCGGTGCCGGTGAGGACGCCGGTGAAGACGGCGGCGGCGAAGACCATGCCTGCGACGTTCAGGACGTTGTCCGCGTGGGCGGCGATCCGGGCCTTCTGGTCGGGCATGTGGGGGAAGTTGACGGTCAGGGCGAGGGCGGCGCCGAGCAGGAACAGCACGGGAATGGGCAGGACCTGCATGATCATCGCGGTGAGGAGGGCGAGGGTGAGGGCGGCGTTGAACCAGTAGAGGCGCGGACGCAGGGTGGCGCGGTGGGGGTCGAGCACCTGGAAGTCGTCCGCCTGCGGCGGCTCGGCGGCGGCCCCCTGCCGGGCGGTGGCGGTTCCCGGGGTGGCTACGGATCCGGCGTGGCCGGGGGCATGGGAGACCGCGGCGGAACCCGGGCCATCGGGCGTCCCGGCTGGGCCGGTGGCTCCGGGGGACGCGGCGGCCGGGCCTTCGAGGCGGGCGGAGGAGGGGCCGGCGGGCACGCCGCCCCCGGTGGCGGCGTGCCCGCCGGAGGCCTCCGCACCCGCGCCCGGCGCGACCGCGACCAGGTCCTTCCGTGCACCATCCGCTTCCACCGCCGACTCCTCCTGGCCGGGCAGCACCAGGAGGCCGACCCGGCGCCGCTCCTTGAGGCCGAGGACGTAGGCGAAGACGAAGACGAAGAGCAGGCCCACCGCGAGGGCCGGGATCATCGGGACGAAGACGTCCGCGGCGTCGAGCTTGAGGGCGGTGGCGGCCCGGGCCGTGGGGCCGCCCCAGGGCAGCGTGTTCATCACACCGTTGGCGGTGGCGGCGATTCCGGTCATCACCACGAGGCTCATACCGAGCCGCTTGTACAGCGGATACATGGCCGAAACGGTGATCATGAAGGTGGTGGACCCGTCCCCGTCGAGCGAGACGATCGCGGCGAGCACGGCGGTACCGACCACGACCCGCATCGGGTCGGCCTTGCAGAAGCGCAGGATGCCGCGCACGATCGGGTCGAAGAGGCCGACGTCGATCATCACGCCGAAGTAGACGATGGCGAACATGAGCATGGCGGCGGTCGGCGCGAGTTTGCCGACCCCGTCGATGACGTAGTCGCCCAGCTGCGCGCCGTGTCCGGCGAACACGCAGAAGAGCGCGGGGATGAGGACGAGGGCCGCGATGGGCGACATTTTCTTCATCATGATCAGGACCAGGAAGGTCGCGATCATTGCGAAGCCGAGGAAGGTCAGCATGGAGGGAACGTAGGCGCCGCCTCCTTATGCCAACAAGACGTCTACGTGTGAGCCATACGAGCAAAACCCCAGCTCAGGGCAGGGGTGCTAGCTCGACGGGAAAACCGTTGAGCACCGCCGTACCGGACAGCGGGTCGAGCCGGCTGCCGTCGAGCAGCTGATTGACGTTGACCCCGGGCTGCCCCGAGGCCGCCGAGAGCCGGGTCCCCGCGCGGTCGTGCCCCCAGCCGTGCGGAAGGCTCACCACGCCGGTGCGCACGGCATCGGTGATCTCGACGGGGACCTCCAGGCTTCCGCCGTCGGCGGTGACCCTGGCCCTGCCGCCGTCTACGAGGCCCAGCCGGTCGGCGTCCTGCGGGTGGATCTGGAGGGTGCACCGGTTGGAACCTCCGATGAGGGCCGGAACGTTGTGCAACCAGCTGTTGTTGGACCGCAGATGGCGGCGGCCCACGAGCACCAGGGCGGCGGGGCGGTCGGCGAGCGCCTCGCGCAGTCTGGGGAGCTCGGCCGCGATCGGGTCCGGGAACAGCTCGATCCTGCCGCTGCGTGTCCTCAGCACGCCCGGAAGCCGGGGCCGCAGCGGCCCCAGGTCGATGCCGTGCGGGTGCGCGAGCAGCCGCTCCAGGCTGAGCTCCCCCTCGGGCTCGGCCGGGTCCCTGCCCACGGCGCCTCCGCCGTCGGTTGCGAGCCCGTGGCCGGTGCCGAGCCCGGCATCGAGGCCGGGGCTGGTGCTGCCGTCGGCACTGGGCAGCCCGGCGCTGCCGCGCGCGCCGAACCGGTCTCCGTACGGCCCGAGCCGGAGCATCAGGTCGAGGCGGCGTTCCGGTCCGCTCTGCCCGGTCAGCAGTCCGGCCAGGTCCGCCGGGTCCCGGCCGTGCAGCGGGGACCGGGGATCGGCGGTCTCCTTGGTCAGCGCGGCGTGAATGGCCAGTTCATCGACAGCGTCCGGGCCGGCCGAACCGTACATGCCGCAAACGGCGAGGATCAGGCGCGCTTGGATCTCGCACTCGTCCATCAGCCCCGCCTCCAGCGGGATGGCGGCAGGGGTCCAGCGAACCTGGTTGCGTACGGCGAAGCCGTTGAACGCGAAGTCGAAATGCGCGCTCTGCGAGGGCGGCGGCGGGGGCAGTACCACGTGGGCGTGGCGTGAGGTCTCGTTCAGGTACGGGTCGACGGAGACCATGAAGTCGAGGCCGGTCAGCGCCCGGTCGAGCCGGTCGCCGTCGGGCGCGGACAGCACCGGGTTCGCGGCGATGGCGATCAGGGCGCGGATCCGCCCCTCCCCCCGGGTCTCCATCTCCTCCGCGAGGGCGGCGGTGGGCAGTTCGCCCTTGGCCTCCGGGTGGCCGGAGACCCGGCTCGACCAGCGGCCGAGGGTGAATCCCTTGCCGGGACCGGCCGGCTGGGGTGCGCGAGCCGTCGCGGAGAGCGGGAAGAGGGCTCCGCCCGGTCGGTCGAGATTGCCGGTGAGGATGTTGAGTACGTCGACCAGCCAGCTGGTGAGGGTGCCGTACTCGACGGTGCAGCTACCGATCCGTCCGTAGACGGCGGCGGTGGGCGCGGCCGCGAGCTCGCGGGCGAGGGCGCGGATCTCGGCGGCCGGGAGATCGCAGGCGGGGGCTACGGTCTCAGGAGTGAAACTCCCGAGGGCCGCCGCGAGTTCCCCGAGGCCCTCGATCTGCTCGTCCAGCGAGCCCGGGGCGGCGAGCTTCTCGGTGAGCAGCGTGTGGGCGAGGGCGGCGAGGAGCAGCGCGTCGCTGCCGGGGCGCGGCGCGAGGTGCCGGTCGGCGAGCCGGGCCGTACGGGTGCGGCGGGGGTCGACGACGACCAGCGTCCCGCCGCGGGCACGCAAGGCCTTGAGCCGGCCGGGGAAGTCGGGCGCGGTGCACAAGGAGCCGTTGGACTCCACCGGGTTGGCCCCCAGGAGCAGCAGGAAGTCGGTGCGGTCGAGATCGGGGACCGGGATGGCGAAGGGATCACCGAAGAGGAGTCCGCTGGACACGTGCTTGGGCATCTGGTCGAGCGTGCTGGCGGTGAAGAGGTTCCGGGTGCCGAGGGCCTTGAGGAGCAGCGGCGGATAGAGGGCGCCGGCCATGGTGTGGACGTTCGGGTTCCCGAGGACGACGCCGACCGACTGGGGTCCGTACTCCCGGACGAGGTCGGGGATCGCCTCGGCGATGGCCCCGTAGGCCTCGTCCCAGGTGGCTTCCCGGAGCTGGCCGTCGCGGCGCACGAGGGGCGTGCGCAGCCGGTCCGGGTCGGCGTCGAGCGCGCCGAAGGCGGCGCCCTTGGGACAGATGAAGCCGCTGCTGAAGACGTCGTCGCGGTCACCGCGGGCGCCGGTGACGGCCGTGCCCTCGACGGTGAGGGTGAGGCCGCAGGTGGCTTCACACAGGGGACAGATGCGCAGAGCGGTGCGGGGCATGGGCCCTCCAGGGCGACGGGCTGCGGCACGGACACGCGGGTGGACCGAGCATACCGACCGGTAGGGACGGAGGGGAGGGTCTGCGCGGACGGGACCGGTGACTGGGGAGGCGACGGCGTTGTGCCACGGACGGGGGCACGGCGGGGGCCAGCTAGGGAACGCGGGGCCGGGGACGCGGGAACAAAGGGGTGTCGGAGGCGGGGTCAGTCGAGGACTCGTGCGAGGTAGGCGTGCATCATGGCCCGGGTTTCGGTGATGATGCCGGGATCACCCGCCGGATCGGCCCGGAAGGCGAGCTGGAGCAGCGCGTCGGTGGCCTCGACGGCCACGAGGACCGCCCGGCGGAGGGCGACGTCGGGCGTCAGACCGAGATGCGCGCAGAGGAGCTCGGTGAGACGGGCGGCGACCAGGTGGTTCGGGTCGTCCTCCGGGCCATCGGGTGGCGGCGCGGGCACCCCGAAATCGACGAGCGCGAAGCCGGGGACGTCGCGCTTCATGGCCAGGTACTCGTCCAGTACGGCGTCCACGACGGGCCGCCAGGCGGTGGCCGGAAGCCTGGTCAGCCGGTCCGCGATGCTTTCGGCGTAACGGTCGAGATTGCGGTGGGCCAGTGCGACGGCCATGGCCCGCTTGTTGCCGAAGAAGCGGTAGACGGAGCCGATCGGCACGCCCGCGCGCTGGGCGACGGCGCGGGTGCTCAGGTCCTCGTACCCGGTTTCGTCCAGGAGTTCGGCGCAGGCGTCGAGGATCCGGGCGAGCCGGTCGGCGCTGCGCTGCTGGATGGGCGTACGGCGCATGGGGTGGGCGGGAGGCACGGGGTCCATCATGCCGCTCCCGTTTTACGGCCGGCAGGGGCCTCAGTTCAGCAGGAGGCTCAGCCCGCCGATGGTGTACGTGATCATCAGGGCGAGCAGCGGGAGTTGGCCGGCCACCGCTTTCGCGGGTGGGAAGAGACGTACGGAACGGTCGTGGGCGGCCACGACGCCGAGCACGTGCCCCGTGACGACGGCGATGACCTGGAGGGCGGCGAGGGCCCCGGAGCCCAGTGGTGGGGCGGATTCGGGGGCATTGTCAGTGCCGAGTGCCATGCTTACTGTGCGTGGTCCTTCGGTTACGAGGAGGGAGAAGTAGTGGGCGCCGAGATAGCCGAGTGCGATCGGTACGAGTGAGTGCGCGAATGCGGTCAGCGGGCCGGGGTGCGGGCCGCAGGTGAGGCGGGTGGCCGCCGCGCAGAGGCAATAGAGAGTGGCGACGAGGGCGACGGAGCCCAGGAGTCCGAGTGTGGCCGTGGGGGTGCGGCCGAGGGGGGAGGTCTGTATCGCGTTGATCCATGAGGGGTTGTCGGAGAAGCCGTCGTAGGCGGTGGAGCCGAGCAGGACGCAGACGGTGGCGACGAGTCCGGGCCGCTCGGGCGTCGCGTCGAGTCCGTGGAAGGGGTTACGCAGGACCAGGCGGCCGTCGCTGCGACGGCCGAGGGGGGAAAGCCTGCCCAGGAGTTCGGAGTACGCCTCGAAGGCGTCTCCGTCGGCGAACCAGCGCTCTCCGAAGCGGGCGGCGAGCAGCAGCTGGGCAGTGGTGTAAGTGGTCAGGGCGATGAGGAGGGTGGTGGTGGATGCCGGTTCTGGAGCGACGAGTTCGAGCCAGGTGAAGGCGAACAGTGCCGCGGCGGCGGGCCATTGGCCCAGCCGGGCCGGCGGGAGACGGTCGGGGTCGTGTCGGCGCAGCGCTCGGGAGAGCAGGCGGTGCAGGGTGCGGAGCGGATTGAGCAGGCGCCAGACGGGGCCCAGGAGGAGGGAGGCGGGGATGAGCCCGACCCAGAGGAGGACGTAGACGGCGCCCGGAGCGGGGTTGCGTGCGGGGTCGTCGGGACCGAGGAGGAGGTGGAGCAGGACCGCCAGGGCGGCGGCGAGCGCGAGCCCGCGCAGAGCGGTGCGGGTGACCGGAGCGTCGGCGGCCCGCTGGAGGGCGGCGGGCAGGGCGCGCCCGGAACGCTCGCCGCGGAAGCGGGAGGTGGACCAGAGCAGGCCGAGTGCGAGGAAGGAGACGAACAGCGCGGTGAAAGCACCGGCGAAGGCATAGAAGGGAGAGATCGGCAGATCGTGCTGGGACCCGATCCCGTGCGCGAGAGCGGTGAGCGGATCGGCCGGGTACGGGACCACGCCCTGGCCGCCGGCGCCACCGTCCCCGCCACCGTCGGTGCCCGGCGCGGGCCACTGCTCGAAGGGGCTCACCGCCGGCCCTCCGAGCTCGGTATCCCGCCGCGGCCTTGGCCCGGCGTCCCGGACTCGGGCCCGAGTCCGGGGGGCCGGGGGCTCACGGCGGCCGGCCGGGCCGTTGGGGTGGCCGGTTCGGGCCCAGTCATCGGACGAGGAGCTGGGTCACGACGAGGCCGGACTCGTGAGTCTCGACCTCGAAGAGACCGGTGCGGTCGACCGTCAGGGTCAGGGTGGCCTCCTGGCCCGGCGGCAGGGCGAGTTCCTTGTCGTAGCCGTGGACGTGCAGGGTGTCCGCACGGTCACTGGTGACGCGCAGGGCGACGCGTTCGCCGCGCTTGAGCTCGGTGCGGGCGGGTGGCGGGCTGACCTTGCCGTCCCGGACGGTCACGGTGACGGTCCGGTCGGCTTGGTCCGGCTGCTGGGCCTGCGGTCCGGGCGAGGCGGGCGGGGTGTGTCGGTGGCCGCCGGCCTGGCCCGGGGCGGCGGCGGTGAGCGGGGCGGTGGCCTCGACCGGCTTGCCGGCTACCGCCCAGGCAGTGTGGTCGTCGGCGTAGAGGCGGACGGTCAGGGTGTGTGCGCCCTCGGGGACCTGCGCCGCGGGCAGGTGGAACCAGGGGCCGTACAGCCGGGCCAGTTTGCGGCCGTCGAGCTCCAGGTGGGCGTGACCGGCGCCCGGGAGGGCGCCGCCGCCGGCGCTGTCGGGAGTGAAACGGAAGTTGTCCACCGCCAGTTGGAGGTTCCAGCCGTCCTCGGAGTCCGGGCGGGCGGTGAGCCGCACCTGCGGCGCGCCGTTGGCCGGGACCTCGCGGAGCCGGTGGCCGGAGCCGTCGTCGGTGGTGAGCAGGGTGCCCACGTCGCCGGTGGCCTGTTCATGGGTGGTGCCGGGCTTGTGGTGGGTGGTGGCCCGCCCACCGCAGCCCGTCGCCGCGCCGGCCGCCAGGAGCAGGACGAGGGTGAGCAGTGCCGCGGTGCGGGTGACGGTGCGGGGCGCGCGGGGCCTGCGGCCTGCGGGGGGCGGCGGGGCGCAGCCATCGCACCGGGCGCGGTCGTCGCACGGGGTGCGGTCGTCGGGCCGGGCGCGGTCGTCGGGCCGGGCGCGGTCGTCGGGCCGGTCGTGGTCGTCGGGCCGGTCGTGGTCGTCGGGCCGGTCGGTCACAGCGTGCCTCCTGTGGTCGGTACGCCCTGACGGGCCGGCCGGGACGGCCCGTCAGGGCGGGTTCGGCTGCCGCACGGCCGGTGCGGTACGCCCTCCCCTCCGGCGATCGGGGCCTGCCGCGCCCCGGCGGCTTCCGGGCAGGGGGCGGCGGCGATCCCGCACGCGGGAGGTGTGGCCGCGCCGGGGCAGCGGCGCGGGCTGGGCCCGGAGGAGTGGCGGCCGGGGGTCATGCCGGGGTACCGGGGGTCGGCGGGGGCTGCGGGGCCGTTGTGCTCAGGGCCGGGGAGGGGGCGGCTGGGACCGGGGTGCGGTCGGGTGCCGGGTCACCGCCCGGCGGGACGGGGCGGGCCGAGGCGATGACCGCCCAGAGGATCCAGACGACGGCCACCAAGGCCCGCGCCCAGGCGGGACTCAGGGGGGTCCAGGGGATCATCAGGACCGCCTTGTCGAAGGCGTCCAGCAGGGTCAGCCCGGCCAGCAGCAGGGTGAGGCGCGCCAGCCACGGGCGGGCGGGGCGCAGGACCAGGCCGACGCCCGTCCACCACAGCCCGAGGAGGAGGAGCGACAGCGCCGGCACGAAGGAGGCGACCAGCCCGGCCGTGGAGCCCGCCACGTCCAGGACGAGACCGGCCAGGCCCAGCAGTGAGGCGGCCGTGCCCAGGCGTGAGCCGCGCAGGCGGCGCCACCACAGCACGCCCCCGACCAGGAGCAGCACCCCCGCGGTGGCCAGCGCGATCTGCGTCTCCACCCGCTCCAGGCCGCGCGCGCCGTACCAGTCGCAGCCGGCCGGGAGTTTGCGGGCCTGGACGTTGTAGTCCGCGCAGACGAGGAGGTGGACCAGCTTCGCCGGTTCGCCGACCAGACGGGCCGAGGCGCCCGAGACCGCGCCGCGCGTGTCACCGCACTGCGGGAGCGTGCCGGGAGTGGAACCGTCGGGGCCGTCCTGCCAGCAGTTGCCGCGCCCTTGCCCGTCCCACCACACGTCCATCCCGTTGGGGCGGGCGGCGCCGGACTTGTCCTTGCCCATGATGTTTCCTGCGTACCGGTTGTGGTGGGAGGTGTCGGCCTGCTTGGACCACTCCTCCTCGCCCCGGATGAAGGCGGGGACGGCGCTGAGGAAGAAGCCCGCGCGCCGGTGTCCGTACACCCAGTTGTCCTCGTACAGGTTCCAGTTGCCGCCCGCGGTGATGATGCCGGTGCCCGGTGGCATGGAGATCTGCGGGCAGACCACGCCCCGCTCGTAGCCGCGTTCGACGGGCGGCTTGGCGCAGGTGCCGTCGGCGACGTAGTGGTAGTAGTCCTGGTTGTTGTCGTGGATCAGGTTCCGCTCGAACTTGGCATGGTTCTGCGGGAGTCCGGGGTGGCCGGGGAAGGCGCTGTCCATCGAGGCGCCGCCCATGTTGTGGTCGAACTCGTTGTCGTGCACCCATACGGAGTCTCCGGCGGTGCCGGAGTAGCCGACCATGTTGTGGTGGCTGCGGCAGCCGGTGATCTCGATGGAGTAGCGCGGCACCTCGTAGCCGCGGCCGTTGTTGATGTCGGAGGCGCTGCCGGGGTAGATGCCGGAGTCGCCGTTCCCGTACGACTCGCAGTTCTTGTAGAGCCCGTGATCGCTGGCGAAGGTCAGGAAGCCGTACTCGTCGTTCCACCGGGTCAGCACGTCGTCGATGACGAAACCGTCGGCCGCGAGCACGTACAGCGAGTTGAAGGTGGTGCGCTGGGCGGTGAAGTTGCGGAAGTAGATGCCGTTGGACTGGTCGGCCCGGATTCCGTTCAGTTTCTGGTACTTGGCGTCGATGATCACGTCCAGCCGCGAGGCTCCCGTGCCTTCGATCTGCAGGTTGGTCTTGCCGAGGATCGCCACGAGGTTCTGGTTGTGGCGGCATCGCACCTGCTGCTCGTAGGAGAGGATCTGGTAGCCGAGCGCGGAACTGGGGGCCTTCAGAGCTGCGCATTCCCCGGCCGGGAGGGGCAGCGAGGGCTCCTCCTCGTACAGGCCGGGGAGGATCACGATGTTCATACCCGGGCGGTCGACGGCGTCGACGGCTTCCTGGAGGTGCCGGTAGCCACTCTTCTCGCACCGTTCGTACAGGGCGAGGTTGCGCTGTCTGAGCTCCTCCGGGAAGCCGGATATCCGGCGTTCGAAGGCGGCCCGGTCGGTCTTGCAGACCACCAGATCCGGCTCGGCGTCGCGATAGAGGGGCACGGATCCGGAACCGTCCGGGAAGGTGACGGGCCGCTCCTCGTGCGCGCGGGCGGCGGGGGCGGCGACGAGGAGGGACAGGAGTGCGAGGAGGGCGGCGAGGAGCACCGCCGGCGCGGCAGGGAACCTGCGGGTCCACGACATGCGCGAGAGAGTAGAGCATTGTTCATCTTTTCGGATCCCCTCCCGCATGGATCCCCTCGCGCATGGATCCGACCGCGCAGGGATCCGACCGCGCAGGGATCCCGTCGTGCGGGATCCCCTCGCCCATAGACCCGTTGCACCTGGACCCCCCTTGCGCATGGCCCCCCCGCCCGGATCGCCGGGATCACCCCGAGCCGGCGTTGACGCGCGGCCCGCATAATCCTACTGTCGACCATAGGATTCCTTCGACCGATCGGAAGCAGCCCATGAGTGAGCAGCCCGGCAGCGAGCAGGCCAGGAAGACGGCAGAGGCGCTGGAGTACCTCACCGGCTTCGGCAACGAGCACAGCTCGGAGGCCGTCCCCGGCGCGCTGCCGCTCGGCCGGAACTCGCCCCAGCGCGCGCCCCTCGGTCTGTACGCCGAGCAGCTCAGCGGCAGCGCCTTCACCGAGCCGCGCCGCCACAACCGCCGCTCCTGGCTCTACCGGATCCGCCCCTCGGCCGCGCACCCGCCCTTCACGCGGACCGACAATGGCCAGTTGCGCAGCGCGCCCTTCACCGAGGCCTCCGCCGACCCCAACCGGCTGCGCTGGGACCCCCTGCCCGACCCTGCGCCCGGCACCGACTTCCTGGACGGCCTCTGGACGCTCGGCGGCAACGGCGACGCCACCCAGCGCACCGGCATGGCCGTCCACCTCTACTTCGCCGACTCCCCCATGGTCGACCGGGTGTTCAGTGACTCGGACGGCGAGCTCCTGATCGTCCCCGAGCGCGGCGGGCTGCTCCTGCGCACCGAGCTCGGCCTGCTCGCCGCCCGCCCCGGCGAGGTGGCGCTCATCCCGCGCGGCGTCCGCTTCCGCGTCGAGCTGCTCGACTCCGACGCCCGCGGTTACGTCTGCGAGAACTACGGCCGCCCCTTCGAGCTGCCGGACCTCGGTCCGATCGGCGCCAACGGCCTCGCCGCCGCACGGGACTTCCGGGCCCCGGTCGCGGGTTACGAGGACATCGAGCGTCCGACCGAGGTGGTCAACAAGTTCTGCGGCAACCTCTGGGCGGCCACCTACGACCACTCCCCGCTCGATGTGGTGGCCTGGCACGGCACCCACGTCCCGTACGTCTACGACCTGCGCCGCTTCAACGTCCTCGGCTCCATCAGCTACGACCACCCCGACCCGTCCATCTTCACCGTCCTGACCTCGCCCTCGGACACCCCGGGGCTGGCGGGCGTGGACTTCGTCGTCTTCGCCCCGCGCTGGCTGGTCGGCGAGGACACCTTCCGGCCGCCGTACTTCCACCGCAACGTGATGAGCGAGTACATGGGCCTGATCGAGGGCGCCTACGACGCCAAGACTGCGGGCCCGGGAGGGTTCATCCCCGGCGGCGGCTCGCTGCACAACATGATGTCCGCGCACGGGCCGGACCGGGAGACCTTCGACCGGGCGAGCGCCGCCGAGCTGAAGCCGCAGAAGATCGCGGACGGTCTGGCCTTCATGTTCGAGACCCGCTGGCCGATCACGGCCACCGCCCAGGCCGCGGGCGCCGGTCACCTCCAGGCCGGTTACGACGACGTGTGGCAGGGTCTACAGCGCCACTTCCGCGCCTGACCCGACCCGGGCCTGGCCCGAGCCGACCCTGGCCTGGTGCGACCCCACCTGCCCAGGCGTGGCCAGACTTGGCCCGACCTGGCCCGACCCGGGACGTGCCGCATACCCTGCACGGGCCGCAGCCGCCGCACGCCACCACCCCTGTCCAGCCGTTCGGAGAACCGACCGTGACCGCCTTCGCCCCCGACTCTCTGGTGTTGAACCGGAAGCTGCCGCTCTGGTATCAGGTGTCGCAGTCGCTCCGCGCCTCCATACTCGGGCGCACCCCCGACGCCTCTCTGCGCCTGCCCACCGAGGAGCAGCTCGCCGAGCACTACGGGGTGAGCGTGCTGACCATGCGGCAGGCGCTGAAGGAGCTGGAGGGCGAGGGCCTGATCAGCCGGCACCGGAGGCGCGGCACCTTCATCGAACCGGGCGCGCTGAGGGGTGCCCCCGTCCGACTGCTGGGCTCGGTGGACGCCATCGTGGCCCAGCAGTCGGGCGACCGTACGACGATTCTCGGCCACGCGCGGACGGCCGTGTCCGGGGAGCTGCTGGAGCACTTCCCCGACACGGCCGAGGTGGTCACGTACCGCCGGCTGCGCCAGGACCGTGAGAGCGGCGAGCCGACGAACTGGGCGGAGAACGCCGTCCTGCCGGAGCTCGCCGCGGCGGTGGACCTGGCCGACCTCGAACGCTGGCCGATGACCAAGGTGCTGCGGGACATCGCGGGCGTGCGCATCAGCCGGATCACGGACACCGTCGAGGCCCGCCTCGCGGACCCGGAGACGGCCGAGCTGCTCCAGGTACCGCTGCTGAGCCCGATCCTGCACTACACGGGCGTGACGTACGACGAGGGCGGCCGCGTGGTGGACGTGGCGCGGATCCGCTACCGCGGGGACCGGTTCTCCTTCACGGTGACGGTCGACGCGCACTGATCCGGGCGCGTCCAGGCCGCCGGCCATGCGGACCACCGGGCGTCCGGAAGCCGGGTCACCAAGCATCCGGACGACCGGAGGGGTCAGGGCCTGCGGTTCGAGGGGCCCACGTGGCGCACGGGCGGGCCGGCGTCCGCGGCGTCCTACCGCTTCTCGTTCTTCTCGTCCTCCGCGCCGCGCTCGCCCTCCGCCTGGGACGGCGTGGTCCGCATCGTCTCGGCGTGCCGCTGCCTCCTCTGGACCTCATCCATGTCCTCGTCGAGCCGCTCACCCTCCGCCTGCGACGGCGTCGAGTACTCGTCGTATTGGCTCATGGCCCTCTCCTCAGCCGGTACGTATGCGTACATAAGGAGCGTAGCGCTTCGGCCTGGACGCAGCCCGGCCGCCGGGTCCGTCGCTACCATCTGCCGGGTGAGCGAAGACGTACCGCTGCTGGACGATCTGATGCCCTGGTCCGTGGGCGGCCTGCGCCTGGGTCGGGACTGGGTGGCCGCGCCCGATCCCGCCACCCTGCGCGCCCGCTGGGCGGCCCTGACCGGAGCCGAAGGAGCCGAGCGGGAGCGGCTGTTCCGCCCCAGCCGGAGCCGGACGCCCGCCGCCGGGGCGGCCGCGCTGCCCGGGCAGCGCTCGGGTACCGCCCGCTTCTCCGAGGCCCCCGGCCCCTGCCCCGATCCCGTAAGGGTGCTGCGCGACCCCTTCGACGAGCAGTGGCTCCTGCCGGACCAGCGGCTCATCGACATGGCGCGGCCGGAGCTCTGGCGGGTCCGGGACGATCACCAGATGTTCACGGTCGAGACCCCGGACCTCCTCGTCACCGCGCACCTCCCGGCCGGCCGGCTCGGCCGCATCCGCCCCCTGCACCGGCGTCCGGGCGGCGCCGAGCCGAATCTGGCTCCCGGCCTGCTGTCGCTGCTGGGCGAGCGCTACGACGGCCCGGTCACCCCCGAGGACGTGCTGTGCTGGATCCTCGCGGCCGGCCACCCCGGGCCGCGGGGGTACGAGGTGCCGCTCGCCGCCGACCCCGGGCGCTGGCGTGCGGGGCTGGAGCTGGGGCGCCGCCTGCTCACCGTCCAGCTGCGCGGGACCCGCGGCGCCGAGGCGCCCCGGCTGCCCGGCGGGCGCCGCCCGTACGTCCGCTTCGCGGTCCCGGCCTGGCCGCACGAGCTCGCGTACGACGCCGAGAGCGAGACGCTGAGCCTGCGGACACCTGGCTGCGGGAGCGGGACCGTGTCCCCCGTGCCGCCGGGCGCCTGGGCGTACGAGGTACAGGGTGCGCGGGTACTGGAGGCCTGGTTCGCCGCCCGTACCGCCCACCGCGGCCCGGACGCCGACGGGCTGGAGGCGCTGGGCCCGGCCGAGTGGCCGCAGAGCTGGACGTCCGAACTCCTGGCCCTCATCACGACCTTGGCGCTGCTGGCCGACCTGGCGCCGGAGCGGGCGGCGTTCGAGCCGGGCCCGGGGCTGTCCGCGACGGAGCTCCGGGCGGCGGGTGTGCTGCCGCCGCCCCGCTGGACCCGGCGCCCGGCCTCGGTGCTGGACCACCAGGAGGAGGGCCCCGGCGGGCAGTTCGCCCTGCTCTGAGGCCCGGACGGCCGGCCCCGCGCCGAAACCTCCCGGCACCCGCCACACGCCGCGCCGTGTCCGGTACCGCCTCGCGGGCCGCGCCGGGCGCCCTGCCGCCGAGACCACGGGCAGCGAACCGCGGGGGCGGCCACAAACAGGGCAATAGTGAGATTTCCGCTTTCCCCTGGTGACAGAACCGGCCCGAGCAGGTAGGCACGCCTGTCATGAGCTCCGACACGCACCACCACGACCAGGGCCACCGCGACCCGCACCACCATGACCAGGGCCACCGCGACCCGGACCGGGCCGACACCGACCGGGCCGACACCCCCCAGGCCGACACCCACCGGGCCGACGCGCACCAGACCGACCCGCTCCCCCTCGACGGCATCACGGTCGTGGCCGTCGAACAGGCCGTCTCGGCCCCCTTCGCCACCCGCCAGCTCGCCGACCTCGGTGCCCGGGTGATCAAGGTCGAGCGCCCCGACGGCGGCGACTTCGCCCGCGCCTACGACACCGCCGCCCAGGGCCTCGCCTCGCATTTCGTGTGGGCCAACCGCGGCAAGGAGTCGATCGCGCTGGACCTCAAGGACCCGCGCGGCCGGGAGATCCTGCACGGCCTGCTGGCGGAGGCCGACGTCTTCGTACAGAACCTCGCCCAGGGAGCGGCCGCCCGGCTCGGCCTCGACTCGGCCGCGCTGTGCGCCCGTTACCCGCGGCTCGTCGCCGTGGACGTGTCCGGCTACGGCGCCGAGGGCCCGTACGCCCACAAGCGCGCCTACGACATGCTCGTGCAGTGCGAGGCGGGGCTCGTCTCGGTGACGGGCACCCCGGAGCAGCCCGTCAAGGCGGGCATCCCGGCGGCGGACATCGCGGCGGCCATGTACGCCTTCTCGGGGGTCCTCGCCGCCCTGCTGCGCCGCGGCACGACCGGACGCGGGGGCAGGGTGGAGGTCTCCATGCTGGACGCGCTCGCCGAATGGATGGGGCACCCGCTGCACCACACGATGCACGACGGGCGACAGCCCGCGCGCACCGGCCTGGCGCATGCCGTGATCGCGCCCTACGACGCCTACGCGACGGCCGACGGCGACCGGGTGCTGCTGTCGGTGCAGAACGACCGCGAATGGCGGCGGCTCGCGCAGCAGGTGCTGGGACGGCCGGAACTGGCCGAGGATCCGGCGTACGCGACCAACGCGGCACGTACCGCGAACCGCACGAAGACCGATGCGGTGGTCGCCGGGGCACTGGCCCGGCTGGACGCGGAGGAGGCGATCTGGCGGCTGGAGGCGGCGGGCATCGCCTGCGCACGGCTGAACTCGGTGGCCCAGCTGGCGGCTCATCCCCAGCTGGCGGCCCGGGACCGCTGGCGGAAGGTGGGGTCACCGGCCGGTCCGCTGCGGGCCCTGCTGCCGCCGATCGGGCTGCCGGGTGGCGCGGCACCGCACATGGGTGCGGTGCCCGCGCTCGGCGAGCACACCGGAGCCCTGCTGCGCGCCCTGGGGATGACGGACGCGCAGATCACGGCACTGCGGCGGGACGGTGTGGTCGCGTAGGGCCGGAAAGCCGGAAGCCGGAAGGCCGGGAAGCCAGAGAGCTGGAGGGCCGGAGGGCGAACGGCGTCGGGTGCGGGGGCGATTACGAGCGGCGGCTGCCGAAGAGCGTGCGACGCAGGCGGCGCAGCGGCGCGAAGAGCGAGACGCGCGCGCTCCGGCTCCGCAGGCGGTGCGTGTGGTCGCGGGAGGTGAGCTCCCGCATCAGCAGCGTCGCCTCGGCGGTCTCACGGTGCGGGAGGGCGGGCCCTCCCAGCACGGCGAGATGGCGGTCGAGGCGCGAACTGGTCGCGTTGCCACCGCACGTGATGGCAGGCACGCGAGGCGGCCTGCTGCGCATAGCTATCTGTTCCATGATCTCTCCCCACCCGTACGAGGGCACCCGGCCCGGGCAGGTTAACCCTATCGCCCCGGCGTCGCGCCCGGGTATCCCGGTGGTGTGAATTACCCCTGTGTGGAGCGGGAGTTGACGGTTACTCAGCGGAGTCGACCGTCACTCTCCGCACAGAGGGGCCGGCCGCCGAAGGTAGCGCCGCGCGTCGCGTCAGGACGCGGGCCACTTCGCGCCCGCTGCGCTAACTTGAAGTGATCACCCGGTGACACATGGACGCATTTGGGGGCCTCGCGTGAGTGGGAACGTGGGTGACGGCGGTGAAGGCCGTGACGGCGGACACGATCTGGGCTCTGAATCGGGCGCCGACCGTGTCATCTCGGGCCGGTACCGGCTGTTGGATCCGCTCGGCCGGGGCGGCATGGGCATCGTGTGGCGGGCCCGCGACGAGGTACTGGCACGCGAGGTCGCCGTCAAGGAGGTACGGGCGCCGGCCGGACTGGACCGGGCCGAACTGGAGCGCATGTACCGGCGGCTGGAACGGGAGGCCTGGGCGGCGGCCCGCGTCTCGCACCGCGGGGTCGTCACCGTCTACGACGTGGCCACCGACGGCGGCCGGCCCTGGATCGTGATGGAGCTGGTGCGCGGGCTCTCCCTGGCCGACGTACTGGAAGCCGAGGGGCCGATGAGCCCGCAGCGGGCCGCGCACATCGGGGAGCAGGTCCTGGCCGCGCTGCGCGCCGCGCACGAGTCGGGCGTACTGCACCGGGACGTCAAGCCCGGAAACGTACTGATCGGCAATGACGGCCGGGTCCTGCTGAGCGACTTCGGGATCGCCAGCCTGGAGGGCTCTTCCGCGATCACCATGACCGGGGAGGTGATCGGCTCACCCGAATTCCTGGCGCCCGAGCGGGCGTCGGGCCGTGCCCCCGGCCCCGAATCCGACCTGTGGTCGCTCGGTGTGCTGCTGTACGCGGCCGTCGAAGGGGTCTCGCCCTTCCGCCGGGACAGCGCCCTGGCCACGCTGCGGGCCGTGGCGGACGAGCCGTTGCCGCCCGCGCGCCGGGCCGGACCGCTGGAGCCCGTACTGGAAGGGCTGCTGCGCAAGCATCCGGCTGAGCGGCTCCCCGCGGCGGAGGCGGCCCGGATGCTGCGCGTGGTGGCGGCGGGCGGGGCCGTACGGGACTCGGGCGGACCGGTGTCGGGGCCGGCGGGCGGGCGGACCCCGGCGCCGGACACCCCGACGGCCCCCACCCGCGGCATCCGGCACGAGCCGCAGGAGCCGCAGGGATCGCGGGGTCCGCGGGGGGCCTGGCCGTACGGGGCGCCGACTCCGCCCGCGCCGGCGTCCGGCGGGCACGGGGCCGCCGCGCCCGAGCCGGGGCCCCGCGGGCGGGCGGGGCTGCTGCTGACCGCCGGGATCGTGGTGCTCCTGCTGGCGCTGGCCGTGCTGGGGTGGCTGCTGCTGAGGGACCGTCAAGGGGCGGGCGGCGGCGACGGCGACCGCCCGACGGGTGCGCCGACGGCCGCGCCGCCCGGGACCACGGCACCTTCCGCGAGCCCGTCCGCGTCACCGTCCGCCACGCCCGCGCAGGAGGTCACCGTGGCCGTCGAAGCCCTGCGCACCGCCTACCGCGGGAGCTGCCCGCCGCCCGCCGAGCGCGCCCCCGCCTTCACCGCCACTGTGGGGGTGGCCCGTATCCCCGCCGTGCTGGAGTACCGCTGGGCCACGCGCGGCGGGGTGGGCTCGGGCCCGGGCTGGCAGTCCGTCAGCTTGGCGGCGGACGGCCCGCGGAGCGTGCGGCTGGACCACACCGAGCTCACGCACCACGCGGGCGCGGTCTTCCGCGACGCCGTCCGGCTGGAGGTGCGGGCGCCCGGGCAGGCGGCCTCGGACTGGATGGACATCTCCGTGACGTGCGAGGAGGAGACCCCGACGGACGGGGCCTCCTCCCCTGGTGCGACCGGCTCACCGGACCCGGCGACGACGGCCCCGGATCCGAGCCCGGACGCCAGTCCCGACGCGAGCCCTGACACCAGTCCCGGTCCGAGCCCGGACGCGCGTCCGGACGCGCGTCCGAACGGGGCCCCGCCGGGCGCCCTGTGAGCCATGAACCCTGGGAGCCCTTCGGCGCTGCCTGCCGTCAGGCCGTCCTGGTGAAGACGGGCAGGTAGCCGCTGGACTGTCCGGCGGCCGTGGGGTGGTACGACTCACCGATGTTGACCCAGTTGACGCTGTGCAGCCACGCGCTGCCGGAGCAGATCTCGTGTCCCGTGAAGGAGCCGACGACCGAGGCGTAGGTGAAGCCGTGGTCGGCGGCGCGTTTGGCGATGGCGGCGTTGAGGTGGTCGGCCGCGCCGTTGATGGCGGCGCGTTCGCCTTCGGTCAGGCCGGAGGTGCAGGTGCCGTTCAGTTTGTAGAACCGGGGGTAGCCGATGACGACGACGCGGGCGTTCGGCGAGCGGCTGTCGATGGCGTCGTAGACCTGGTCGAGCTGGCCGGGGAGGGTGGAGTCGACGTACGCCTTGGCCTGGTTGACCCGGTTGACGCAGGTGGACTCGGACTGGAGCACACAGGTCGTCATGACGTCGGAGAATCCGGCGTCGTTGCCGCCGACGGTGATGCTGACCAGGTCGGTGCCGGAGTTCAGCGGGGCGAGCTGGCCGGAGAGGACATCACCCGTTCGAGCACCCGCGCAGGCGGTGAAGGAGAAGGTCTGCGGGGAGTGGGCGGCGGCCCAGAGGGCCGGATAGGCGCGGGGAGTTCGCTTGCAGGCGCCGCTGGCGCCGTCGTAGCCGCCGGCGCCGACGCCGGAGGAGTACGAGTCGCCGAGGGCGACGTAGCCGAAGTCGGCCCGGGGGGCGGCGGCCGCCTGGCCAGCGCCCAACAGGGCGGCGCCCGCGGCGAGTAACAGGGTGGAGGTCAAGGCAGCGAAACGCGCCAGTCTCATGCTCATGTGTGTGCGGCTCCTTGTGGGGGGGGTTACTCCTGAGTCCGTGGTACAAGGAGCCGCGGGTTTCTGGAAGTGTCCATGCCAAGAATATTCGGAGTGGGGTTACTGGCCGAATCTTCACCCCCATTGCGTTTGAGGAGGCCATTCGGCCACCGATCCGGCGAAACACGGGTGCGGCGGCACATCGCGTGCCGGATCATGGGCGCCATGCCAGCCAACCCGCATGACGCGCTGCCGATCCGGCTCAACGTCGATGACAGCGATTCACCGTCGGACGTCGTCGACGCGCTGTTCCTCGGCCGGTTCGCGTCCGGCGAGCAGCCCTACTCGCACAGCGTGTCGATCGAGCGGGTGAAGGCGGGGGCGAGCCTCCTGCCGCCCGGGGCCACCGTGTTGCGCTCCGCGCGCGACAGCGACCGCAGCGCCACGCTCGCCGAGGGCGAGGGCTGGACCGTGCTGGTCTCCCGCTGGAGCCGCGGCGCGGACGTCACCGTGACGGCGGTGAGCGACGAACTCGCCTCGGGCATCCTGGAGAAGGCCACCGACGGGGTGCAGGACGAGCCGGAGCCGCAGCCGGAGAACGTCACCATGGGCTTCTGGTACGTCTCCCCGCGCCGCGGCCCGTACCGGACGACCCGCCAGATCGCGGCCGGCACCTGGGCGGAGGTGCGGCCCAACTACACCGCGCCGGTGGCCGGGGCGATGGACCGGCTGATGAAGGTGACCCCGGACGACATCGCGGGCCGGCTGCTCCTGCTGCACGGCCCGCCGGGCACGGGCAAGACCTCCGCCCTGCGCACGCTGGCCCGCTCCTGGCGGGACTGGTGCCAGGTGGACTGCGTCCTGGACCCCGAGCGGCTGTTCAACGACGTGGGGTACCTGATGGACATCGCGATCGGCGAGGACGAGGGTACGGCGAAGGGCCGTTGGCGGCTGCTGCTGCTGGAGGACTGCGACGAGCTCATCCGCGGCGAGGCCCGGCACACCGCCGGACAGGCGCTGTCCCGGCTGCTGAACCTCACGGACGGCCTGCTCGGCCAGGGGCGCAACGTCCTGGTCGGTGTGACCACCAACGAGGACCTGGAACGCCTCCACCCCGCGGTCGTCCGCCCGGGGCGGTGCCTGGCCCGCATCGAGGTCGGCCGCCTGACCCATCGTGAGGCGGCGGACTGGCTGGGCACGGACGAGGACGTCCCCCGGGAGGGTGCCACGCTGGCGGAACTGTTCGCTCTCCGGCGCGGTACGGGGCCTGCGGCGATGCTCCCGCCGCAGCCGCACAGCTCCGAGGCCGGCCTCTACCTCTAGGGCGTGTCAGGGTGGCACGCGGGTCGGGGCGGCGCGCAGCGCGCGGCCGCGCGGAGGCACGCGCGCGGGGGCTCGGCCGCGCGCGGGCAGGGCTCAGGCGCGGGAGCCGGCGGGCCGGAGGACCGGCGGGCCCGGCCGCGCTACTCGGCCGCGCTACTCGGCCGCGTACCGCGCCCGCAGCGCATCGGTCGCGGCGGTCACCGCCTGCGCCTCCGTCAGCCCCAGCCTGCGCACGCGATCCGCATACGCCTGGGCCGCCGCCGCGGCTTCGCGGGAGGCCGCGTCACCGGCCGCCGCGACGAAGGTCCCGTTCCGGCCCCGCGTCTCGACCACCCCGTCCGCCTCCAGCGCCCGGTACGCCTTCGCGACGGTATTGGCGGCGAGCCCGAGCTCCTGCGCCAGCCCCCGCACCGTGGGCAGTTTGAATCCCGCCGGGAGCTCCCCCGACCGGGCCCGCTCCGCGATCTGCGCGCGCAGTTGTTCGTACGGGGCGGCTGAGCCGGCCGAGGCGTCGATGGCGATCTTCAGGTTCGTCGAGGTCACGTGGCCGATTGTCCCCCACGGCTCCGGAAATTCGGAGGCGCCGGCCACGCGGCCGCCCGTAGCGTAAGCCCCCATGACCGTTCTCATCCGTGACCTGCGCCCGCACGATCCCTCGGACGCGCGGGCCGTCGTGCGGGTGCGCCGCGCCGCCCTTCCCTTCATGATCACCACGGTCGAGGGGGTCGGCTTTGAACTCGCCTCCGCGCACCCGGACAAGCGCTACCGCCTGCTCGTCGCCGAGACGCGGGACGGCCTCGTCATCGGCACCGCCCAGGTGGGCATCGCCTACGACAGTCCGCAGCCGGGACGGTCGTTCGTCAACGCGTACGTGGACCCCGCGCACCGCGGCCTCGGCGCCGGCCGGCTGCTGCTGCGCGTGGCCGAGGAGCACCTCGCGGCCGAGGGCGCGGTGGAGGCGTACGCCTGGGTCCTCGACGAGCCCGCCCACCGCGCCTTCGCCGAGCGGCGGGGCTACCGGCCCAGCCGGTCCGCGCACTTCCTGCGCCTGGACCTGGCGTCGGCCGGTCTGCCGCCGTTGCCGGACGTCCTGCCGCCCGGCGTCGAACTGCGCCCCGCATCCGCCTTCGCCGCCGATCCGCGTCCGCTCTTCGAGGCCGACGCGGAGACCACCGCCGACGAACCGGGCGACGTGAGCGCCGACCTCGACGACTACGAGGACTGGCTGGCCCGCACCTGGAACGACCCTGCCCTCGACAAGGACCTGACGACCGTCGTCCTGGTGGACGGCGCGGTGGCCGCCTTCTCCGCCGCGCACACCGATGGCGCCGCCCGCTACGCCTCGGCGATGACGGGCACGCTGCGCGCCTACCGCGGCCGGGGCCTGGCCAGGCTCGCCAAGACCGCGTCCCTGCACCGGGCGCGCGCGGCCGGGTACAGGGAGGCGTTCACCGGCAACGACGCGGGGAACGAGCCGATGCTGGCCATCAACAGGGGGCTCGGGTACGAGATCTGCGCGACCGAGACGCGGTTCGCGAAGCGACTGCGGCCCGGCCCGGACGGGGCACCCGGGGAGGTCGGGGATACAGGGGATACAGGGGAAACCGGGGAGGCCGGGCGCGTGCGGGTGACGCTGGTGAAGGCGGGACGCGTCAAGATCCGCTACCCCGCGACGCCGGTGTCCGATGACGGCGACCGGATCTCCGTACGCGCCCCCTGGGCCGCCGAGGGCGTACGGGACTTCGGCTTCGTGCGCTTCGAGCCGGGCGACGTGTTCGTCGAGCACTTCTGGCGGACGCGCTGGTACGCGGTCAAGGAGGTGTGGACCGGCGACGGCGTCCTCAAGGGCTGGTACTGCGATGTCACGCGCCCGGCCGTGGTGCGGGACGGGGAGATCGTGGTGGAGGACCTGGACCTCGACCTGTGGGTCTCGGCCGACGGGAGCAGCGTACTGAGGCTGGACGAGGACGAGTTCGCCGCGAGCGGGCTGGCGGCGAGCGACCCGGAGGCGGCCGCGCAGGCCGTACGGGCCCTCGACGCGCTGGCCGAGCAGGCCAGGACGCCGGCGGGCCTGCCCGCGCTCCTGCCACCGGGCGGCCCCGGAGGGGCCTCTTTCTGTGGGCCCGCTTAGGGCTTCCTTAACGGGACCCTAAGGATCGCCCCGAGGGGCCCGAACGCGGCGGAAGCCGAGGTCGGGGCGGCTAGCTTGGCTGAGCCAGGAACGGCGCCGCCGGGGGGCGGCGCCGCACGGCTCCTATGTCGCTGGCGTGCCCCTGTACTGCGCCCGAAGGAGATCCACCCATGCCCGCACGCCGCACCGCAGCCCGCATCACCGCCGTCGCCCTCGCCCCGCTCGCGGTGGCCGCCTACGCCGCCGCTCCCGCGACCGCCCACGGATCGATGACGGACCCGGTCAGCCGGGTGGCGGCCTGCTACGCGGAGGGTCCGGAGTCCCCGGATTCGGCGGCCTGCAAGGCGGCGGTCGCGGCCAGTGGGGTGCAGGCCTTCTACGACTGGAACGCGGTGAACATCGCCAACGCGGCCGGTAAGAGCAAGTCCCTGATCCCGGACGGGCAGCTGTGCTCGGCGGGCAACGGCAAGTACAAGGGCCTCGACCTGGCCCGCGCCGACTGGCCGTCGAGCCCCATGACGGCGGGCGCGCACACCTTCCGCTACAAGGGGACCGCGCCCCACCGGGGCTCCTTCGAGCTGTACGTGACGAAGGACGGGTACGACCCGACGAAGCCGCTGAAGTGGTCCGATCTGGAGCCCGCGCCCTTCGCGAAGGCCACCGACCCCAGCATGCAGAACGGCGACTACGTCTTCTCCGGCACGGTCCCGAACAAGTCCGGCCGCCACCTGATCTACAGCATCTGGCAGCGCTCGGACAGCCCCGAGGCCTTCTACACCTGCTCGGACGTGGTCTTCGGCAAGGACAACGGCGGCAGCGGCGCAAACGGCGGCGCGGGCGCCACCAAGCCCGGTACGCAGCCGGGTTCGCGGCCGAGCGCGAAGCCGAGCACGCAGCCCGCCGATCAGCAGCCCGCCGATCAGGCCGCCTCCTCCGCGCCGCCGGCCAAGGCCCCGACGGACCAGCAGATCGCCGACGGGGCGGACAAGTCCACCGTGGAGCACAAGGGCCACGGGGACAACGACCCGAAGACCAACGGCTCGGCCCACTCCCCGATCCCGTCCTCGCCCTCCTCCCCGGCCCCCTCCCCGTCCCAGAACCTGGCGGAGACGGGTGGCGGCGGCAGCACCCCGACGATCGCGATCGCCGGGGCCGGCGCTCTGGCCGTCGGCGCGGCCGTGCTGTTCGGGCTGGCCCGCCGCCGTGCGACGACGGCGGGCCGCCACGGCCGCTGATTGACGGCCGCTGGCCGGCGGCCGTCACCGCAGAGGCTCGTCACACCGTCCGGACCGCCTGCGCGTCAGTCGAAGACCGACGCGCAGGTGGTCCGTTCGGCGTGTGCGGGGTCGAGGGCGTTGAGGGCCTCGTGCCAGGCGATGCGGTCCGTGAGCCCGATGGTGACGTGCTCGGAGAGGTCCACCGGACACAGCTCCTGGAGCAGGACGTTCCGTACGTGGGCGCCGTCGAGGAACTGGCTCCGGTACGGGGTGACGACCTGGTCGTACTTGGTCGCGATCACCGTGTACGTCACTCCGGGCACGGTGTCCCCGCCCTCGTTCAGCTCGGCCAGGAAGGCGGATCCGGCGATCTGGTCTGCGAGGCCCGGTGTCGCGGAGCTGATCAGGTCCTCGGCCCCGGGGAAGTACGGGAGCAGCTGGGTGAGGCCGAGCAGCGTGGTCCCGTGGTTGTCGGGGGCGAGCCCGACCAGGGCGTTGACCTTGTCGGCGCCGCCCAGGTACTTGAGGTAGTAGCGCGGCATCATGCCGCCCTGGGAGTGGCCGACGATGTCCGTCTCGGTGGCTCCGGTGGCGGCGAGGACCTTGTCGACGAAGACGTCGAGCTGGCCGGCGGACTTCTCGATGGGGCCGAGCCCGTGGAAGAAGGGCACGCCGGGCAGTTGGCCGTAGTCGAGGGAGTAGACGCAGTAGCCGCGGTGGACGAGGTAGGGGGCGAAGCCGAGCCAGTTGTCGACGGAGTTCCCGAAGGTGCCGTGGACGAGGACGACGGGGCGCGGGTGGGCGGCGGACGGCTTGCAGGACCAGTCGTTCCAGCCTCTGCTGGGCGCGGTCGCGCTCTGCGCGGCGCTGCTGGGGGCGGTTGTCGCGGCCTGCGCGGCGCCACTGGGGGCGACGAGCGCGGCGGCGGTGAGGGTGAGGACGGCCAGCGGGCGGAGCAGGCGTCTCCAGGGCAGCATCGAGTGATCTCCTTGCGGGGTCAAGGGGAAAGAACGTGGGGGCGTGGGGGGTTCGTCCCGTGATCCGGATCACAAGGGGGCGCTGCTGCCGTCAAGCTACGGGCGGGTAGCGGAAGTGGGAAGTTACGCGTCGGTAAAAACTCGGGTGCCGAGCCGTGACCCGGTCAGGCCGCGAGCGTGCCGCGTGCGATGACGTGCGGCCCGAAGCGGGCGCGGACCTGGTCCGTGACGGCTTCCAGGCGGCGGGCCTTCTCGTCCTGCGGGTCGAAACTGAGCTGCCGCGCGGCCCGTTCGGCCGGGACCAGGTCCTCGGCCCGCAGGGACAGCGCGCGGACCCGGGCCCGCTGGAGGCCCAGCCCGGCGTACAGGGCGTAGGCCGTGGCGGTCAGGGCCGCGGTGTGCGCGGTGGGTTCGGCCAGTGTGCGCGTCCGGGTGAGCGTGGTGCGGTCGGCGCAGCGGACGGTGAGCGAGAGGGCGCGGCAGACCTGCTCCTGCCCTTGTGTACGAAGCCTGGCACCGAGCTCCTCCGTCAGCGAGAGCAGAGCCCGCCGGTGCCGTACGGGATCCAGCTCGTCCCGGTCGAAAGGCCGTTCCGCGGCGATGGAGCGGGCGGCCGCGCCGGGCTGGACGGGGGTCCGGTCGACCCCGAGGGCGCGCTCGTACACCTCGCGGCCGAGCCGGGCGCCGAGGATCCGCCGCAGGGCGGCGGGTGGGGCGGCGGCGATCCGGCCGACGGAGTCGAGGCCGTACGAGCACAGGGTGTGCGCGGTCTTGGGGCCGACGCCGTCGAGGGCGGCGACGGGCTTGCCCGCCAGGAAGCCGAAGACGGCGGCGGGCTCGTCGGGCACCACCAGGGTCCCCCCGGGCCCGGCTTCCCGGACGGCCATGCGGGCCAGCATCGGGTTGCCGGCCACGCCGACGGCGCAGTCCACGCCGTACAGCGCGAGGGCACGGACCCGGATGACGGCGGCGAGCCGGGCGGCGTCCCACCCGAAGTACCGCAGCGCGCCGCGGATGTCGGCGAGGGCGGTGTCGGGCGGCAGGGCCTGCACGGCAGGGGTGAGCCCGCCGAGCAGCGCGAGCACCCCGGCGTACGCCTGCGCGCCGAGCGGGCCGCCGTCCGCGGGGTGCAGCCGCAGGCACATCACACCGGCACCCGCGGCGGCGCCCATGCCAGCGCCCACGCCAGCACTCACGCCCACGCCAGCGCCCGCACCGGCACCCGCCCCGGCGCCCGCGCCCTTACCACCCGGTCCGGTGCTCATCCCGCGCTCCCCTGGCTGGAGTGCCACAGCTTGCGGCCGGTGGCGGGGCCGGAACCGGGCGGCTGGAGGTCAGCCCAGGGATTCATCTCGTACCCCGTGGGCAGGTGGATCCGCCGGCCGGCGCCGGGACTCCTGCCGCCCGCCCCACCGCCGTCGCCCGCACCACCGCCGTCACCGTCGCCCGCCCCACCGCCGCCGCCACCCACGCCTCCGGCACCGGAGGCCAGACGGGCCGCGACCGCGTCCAGGCCGCCCGCCGCCCGCAGTTCCACCAGCTCCGCCAGGTCCCACGCCGCGGCGCCGACCACGCTCAGGCTCTGCGGGCCCCGCCGCTGCACGACGCCTCGTACCAGCAGCAGGAAGGAATGGAAGACGGTGTGCGCGCACGCCTCGTGGCTGTCGTCGAAGAAGGCCAGGTCGACCAGGCCCGTCCCGTCGTCCAGCGTGGTGAAGATGACCCGCCTCCCGGAGCGGACCGGCGGGGTCTGGGTGGCCGCCTTGGCCCCGGCGACCAGGACCGTCTGCCCGTGGCCGATGTCCCGCAGCCGCCGCGCAGGGACCACTCCCAGCTCGGCCAGGAAGGCGTGGTGATCCTCCATCAGGTGCCGGGAGGCGTCCATCCCGAGGACACCCAGCTCGGCACTGAGCCGTTCCGCGTCGGTCAGATCGGGCAGCCCGACGGAGGCCGTGGACCGGCCGCCCTCCAGGGGGAGTTGGGAGCCGCCCGCGCCCCGGGCCCCGGCCGCCCGCTGGGCGCCGTGCAGTTCCGACACGTGCAGCAGCAGGTCGCGCCGGTTGGCGCCGAAGGCGTCCAGCGCCCCGGTCTGGGCCAGCCGTTGCGCCACCGGGCGCCCCGGGTGCGCCCGGTCCCAGAAGTCGCGCAGGGACGCGTACGGCTGTCCGGCCTCGATCCGGCCCGCCTCGGCCGCGCTGATGCCGTGGACGTCGGACAGGGCGAGCCGGAGCCCCCACACCGGAGGATTACCGGACACCAGTTCGATACGGTGGGCGACCGCCGACCGGTTCACGTCCAACGGCAGTACGGGCACGCCCCGGCGCCGTGCGTCCGCCAGCAGCAGCCGCTTCGGGTACATCCCCGGATCGTGGATGAGCAGCCCCGCGTAGAAGGCCGCCGGGTGGTGCGCCTTCAGCCACGCCGACTGGTAGGTGGGCACCGCGAAGGCGACCGCGTGCGCCTTGCAGAAGCCGTAACTGCCGAAGGCCTCGACGATCTCCCAGGTCCGGCCGATCACCTCCGCCGGATAGCCGCGTTCACCCGCCCGCGCCGCGAACCAGGCCTTGATCCGGCCCTGCGACTGCGGATCGGACAGCCCGCGCCGCACCCGGTCCGCCTCGTCGCGCCCGCAGCCGGTCATGACGTGCACGATTTCGATGATCTGCTCGTGGAAGACCACTACCCCGTACGTCTCGCGCAGCGCCGGCGCCAGGTCCGGGTGCGGGAAGCGCGCCGGCGCCCGCCCGTGCCGGGCCTCGATGAACGGCCGGACCATGTCGGCGGCCACCGGTCCCGGCCGGAACAGCGAGATGTCGACCACCAGGTCGTCGAAGCAGGACGGCTGGAGCCGCCCCACCAGGTCCCGCTGGCCCGGCGATTCGATCTGGAAGCAGCCCAGCGTCTCGGCCGAGCGGATCAGTTCGTACGTAGCCCCGTCGCCCGGCGGCACCTGCGCCGGGTCGTCCAGGTCGAGCTCCCGCCCCGTGCCGCGCCGGATCTCCGCGACCGCGTGCGCCATCGCGGACTGCATCCGTACGCCCAGCACGTCGAGCTTGAGCAGCCCGAGCTCCTCCACGTCGTCCTTGTCGAACTGGGACATGGGGAAGCCCTCGCCGCTGGTGGGGACCACGGGGGTACGGGCGAGCAGCGAGTCGTCGGAGAGCAGGACCCCGCACGGGTGCATGGCGACTCCGCGCGGCAGCGCGTCCAGCGATTCGACGAGCTCCCACAGCCGCCCGTACGACTGGCCCCGTACGTCCCGCAGTTCCGGCAGTTCCTCCAGCGCGGCGCGGGCGTCGCGGGCCCGGATGTGCGGGAAGGCCTTGGCGAGCCGGTCGGTGACGGCCGGGTCCATGGACAGGGCGGCGCCGACGTCGCGGATGGCGTGCCGGACCCGGTAGGTCTCGGGCATGGCGACGGTGGCCACGCGCTCGCCGCCGAAGCGGCCGATGATCCGCCGGTAGACCTCCAGCCGGCGGGCGGATTCCACGTCGATGTCGATGTCGGGCAGGACGCGCCGGCGCTTGGACAGGAAGCGCTCCATCAGCAGGCCGTGGGCGACGGGGTCGGCGTGCGCGATGCCGAGCAGGTGGTTGACGAGGGAGCCGGCGCCGGAGCCGCGGGCGGCCACGCGGATGCCCATCTCCTTGATGTCGTCCACCACTTGGGCGACGGTCAGAAAGTACGAGGCGTAGCCGTGGTAGGCGATGATGTCGAGCTCGTGGTGCATCCGGTCCCAGTACGCGCGGTCGTGCGCGTAGCCGCGCAGCACCATGCCCGCCGAGGCCCGGGAGGCCAGGACCCGCTGCGCGCTGCGGTGGGCCGCGCCGACGAGCCGGGCCTCGGGGAAGTGCACGGAGCCGATGCCGAGGTCTTCCTCGGGGTCCACCGCGCAGGCTTCGGCGGTACGCCGGGTCTCCGCGAGGAGCCGGCGCGCGTCGGCCGGGCGCAGGCCGGCCGCCCGGGCGATCCGGTCGGCGCTCTCGGCCATGGCGTCGGGGCCCTTGAGCCAGCGCTCGCCGCTGTCCAGGGGGCCGCGGGGGTCGATGGGGACCAGCCGGCGGGCCGCGTCGAGGATGTCGGCGACCGGGCCCTGGCCGGGGTCGGCGTACCGGACGGCATTGGTCAGGACGGCCCGGACGCCCTGGTCGGCGGCGAAGCCGACGGTACGGGCGGCCAGCCGGAGCGAGCCGGGCCCGGTGCCGGTGCGGCCGTGGTGGACGGCCTCCAGGCGCAGGGAGTCGCCGTAGATCTCCCGCCAGGGCCCGAGCAGCCGGGCGGCCCGGTCGGGGCGTCCGGCGGCGAGCGCCCGCCCGACCTCGGAGCCGGGCCCGAGCAGGACGAAGACGCCGTCGCCGCGCAGGGCGTCCCAGGGCAGCAGCGGCTGGCCGCCGCTGCGCGCGGGCGCGGTGAGCCCGTCCGCGCCGGCCCCGGCCCGCGCCGCGACGGCGGCTCCGGCCTCGTCCACGGCGCCCACGGCGCCCACGGCTTCCCCGGCGGCGCCGAGGCCCGCGGCGCCGGTTCCGGCGTGCGCGGCGGTGACCATCCGGCACAGCTCGGCCCAGCCCGCGGCCCCGTCCCGGGCCAGGAAGACGGCCCGCGGGGCGGACTCGTCCACGAAGGCTCCGCCCTTGACCGGGCTGCGCCGCCGGTACGAGGCCTCCCCGGCCCAGCCGCCACCGGTCCGGGCCCAGCCGCCCGCGGATCCGGGTCCGGCCAGCCCGGCCGGACCCGTACGGCCGGAGCGGTCCGGTCCGGTCGAGCCGACAGCGGGGGGCACGGCAGGCGGCACGGCAGGCGACACGGCCAGGTCCGCTCCGAACAGGGGCCTGATCCCGGCCTTCGCGCATGCCTTCGCGAACCGCACCGCGCCCGCGAGGGTGTCGCGGTCGGTCAGGGCGAGGGCGTCCATGCCCCGCTCGGCAGCGCTTTCAGCCAGCCGTTCGGGGTGAGAGCCTCCATAGCGCACGGAGAACCCCGAAACGGTGTGCAGATGCGTAAAACCAGGCATCCGCGGCCTCCTGCTTCACTCGATGCGCCCACGCTCCTACGGCCTCCCCCGTCTCCACCATAGAGCAATTCGAATACACGTGCGAAACGCCGTTCGGTCACTCACCGGGCCACTCACCCGGTCACTCATTCGGTCCTCCCCTGCTGCGGCCCGCCCCCCGCCCGCCGAGCGTGGGGGACATGAACCAGCCCAGTCCAGACCACGCCGCAGAACCGTCCGGCGGCTTCCTCGCCGAGATCAAAGACGCCGTGACCACCCGTGCGGCCCTGCTGGTCCTCGGGGTGCTGGCACTCCAGCTCGCCTTCATCACCTCCTACATCGGGGCCTTCCACCATCCGAAGCCGCGCGACATCCCCCTCGCGGTGACCGCGCCCCTGGCCCCGGTAGCCGAGCAGACCGTGAAACAGCTCGACGCCCTGCCCGGCAAGCCGCTCGACCCCCGGCCGGTCAAGGACGAGGCCGCCGCGATCGCACAGATCCAGCACCGGGACGTGGACGGCGCGCTGATCATCAACCCGGCCGGGAAGACCGACAGGCTGCTGGTGGCGGGGGGCGCCGGGGCGGCGCTCTCGCAGGCCCTCGCGGAGGTCGTCGGCCTGGTCGAGAAGAGCCAGGGACGCACCCTCAAGATCGTCGACGTGGCCCCGGCCGCCGTGGGCGACGGGCGCGGCCTGAGCTCCTTCTACCTGGTCGTCGGCTGGTGCGTGGGCGGCTACCTGTGCGCCGCGGTCCTCGCCATCAGTGCCGGCGCCCGGCCCGCGAACTCCGCCCGCGCCCTCGTCCGGCTCGGCGGGCTGCTCGCGTACGCGCTCACCGCCGGGCTGCTCGGATCGGTCATCGCGGGTCCGGTCCTGGGCGCGCTGCCCGGATCCCTCATGGGCCTGTGGGGGCTGGGCACCCTCGTCGTCTTCGCGGTCGGCGCGATCACGCTGGCCTTCCAGGGGCTGGCGGGCGTGGTCGGCATCGGACTCGCGATCCTGCTCGTGGTGGTGCTCGGCAACCCGAGCGCGGGCGGCGCCTACCCGTACCCGCTGCTGCCGCCGTTCTGGAAGGCCATCGGCCCGGCCCTGCCGCCGGGTGCCGGTACGTACGCCGCGCGCTCCATCGCGTACTTCCGGGGGAACGACCTGGGCGGGCCGATGCTGGTACTGGCCGCCTGGGCGGTGGCCGGCTCGGCGGTCACGCTGGCCTGCGCGGTGTTCCGCAAGGGCCGCCCGGGGGCCGCCACGGGCAGCGGGCTCCCCGACGGCGCGCCCTCCGACGCAGGGCCCGCGGGTACGCCGGCGGCCCCCGGCGGAGGGACCGAGGTGCGCTGATCCTCCAGGGAGGGAACCCCTGCCGGCGGACACCGCCGGCCGCAGCCGGGCGGTGGCCTCGCGGGCGTCAGCGATTCGTGCCGCCGGTGCCCCGTCGTACGCTCGTGCGGTGGCGGCCCGGGGACACGGGCGCCCCCGGACGTCCTCCCGGCAAGCGGGAGGAGTCCAGGGGCGTCAGAAGGGCAGGCGCGTGAGTGAGCGTCAGTACACGCTGACTCCGTAGGCGTTGAGGGCCTCGACCACCGGCTGGAAGAAGGTGGTGCCGCCGGAGGAGCAGTTGCCGCTGCCGCCGGAGGTGAGACCGACCGCGCGGGTGCCGGAGTAGAGCGGGCCGCCGCTGTCGCCGGGTTCGGCGCAGACGTTGGTCCGGATCATGCCGTAGACGATGTCTCCGCCGCCGTAGTTGACGGTGGCGTTGAGGCCGGTCACCGAGCCGCTGTGGGTGCCGGTCGTGGAGCCGCGGCGCTTGACGGACATCCCGACGGTGGCGTTGACGGCGCTGGTGATGTCCTGGCCGCCGACGGTCCCCGGCGGGACCGGGGAGTTGCTGGCGTACTTGACGAGGCCGTAGTCGTTGTTGGGGAAGCTGGATCCGGCGGTCGAGCCCAGCACGGTGGTGCGGGCGGAGTTGCTCCACCAGGTGCCCGCGCCGTCGGTGCAGTGACCGGCGGTCAGTGCGTAGTACGTGGACCCGCTGCGCACGTTGAAGCCGAGCGAGCAGCGCCAGCTCGACGCGTAGATCGCGTCGCCGCCGGAGAGCAGCTTGGTCAGTTTGCCCGGGGTGCGCTCGATGCGCAGGGCTCCGGCTTCCGCTCCGGCTTCGCGCTTGATGCGCGCGAGGTCGGCGGCGGAGACGGTGGAGTCGGCGGTGACCACGAGGGTCCCGGTGGCGGGGTCGGTGTGCCAGGCGGTGCCGGCTACGTCGGCGCGCAGGACGGATGCCCCGGCCGCGGCGAGCCGGTCGGCGCTGAAACCGCCGTCCTGGCCGTCTGCGTTCGCCACGGTGGGTGCGGCGAGGGCTGCGACGGCGGCCAGGCCGGTGGCCACCGCGAGCAGCTTGGTACGGGTGATGCTCTTGATCCTCACTTCTCGTCCTCCGGAAAGGTTCGGGGGCCCGGCGATCGTGGGGGTGCCGTAGCCCGTGAGGCGCAGCCGGGTGCACGAGGCGCATAAATTTCCGCCGTGCACCTGACAAGCACTGTCGGGAGTGTGCGGGTGTCAGATACCGGTCGCAAGGGCGGCTTTCAGCCGCCGCTCACGTGCTGCCGCCGCGAGGGGCAGCGTGTTGCCGGCTGGTGGGAAGGGGCGGATGAAGTGTCCTGTGAAGGCGCGGGGCGGAAGCCCCATAGGACGCCTGCGCCCCGGAACGGCCAGAATTCGCCCTTCCGGGTAGCCGACGGGCCGGTGGAGGCCTGGGGGCCCGCCGGGGTCGGGGACGGCAGCCACCCGGTGCTCGCGCCCTTTCGGCAAGGGCGCGTCCGGATCCGCTGTGTGATCGCTCATGCCGCTCACCCCTTCCACACCGGGCCGGACGGGAATCGTGCCGTACGCCGTCCGGACCTGTGCGGGGCTGAGGGAGGCTCAGCAGCAGTCGCAGTCACAGCAGTCGCAGGCATCGCACCAGGGGTCGCGCTTCTTCCGGGACCACGGACCCTCGTACCGGGTACAGCAGATCTGGCAGGTGCAGAACAGCCCGATGGCCACCGCGCAGCCCGCGAGGAGCCCGCGGCGCGGCTTGCGCCCGGGGTGCCCGTCCCCGCCGCCACCGGGACCCGTGGGCGGCGGCATCCCCGGCCCGCCCGGCCCTCCCGGGGCTCCACCGCCGTACGGGGCTCCGCCCTGGGGGTTCTGGCCGTACGGGTTGCCGCCGTAGGGGTTCTGCCCGTAGGGGCTCTGCCCGTAGGGGCTCTGCCCGTAGGGGCTCTGTCCGTAGGGGCTCTGGCCGGGCGGGTTCTGGCCGTACGGGTTTCCGCCCGGCCCGGAGGAGGCCGTCGCGGCGTGGCCGTGCCCGCAGCCGGTGGTCCCGAAGGCCCGGTCCACCGAGGTGCGCAGCTCGTGCACCAGCAGCCGGTGGGCCAGTCCCGCGTCGGCGAATTCGACTTCGCGCAGCGCCAGCCGGATGCCGTGCAATGCGTCGTCGCACAGCCGCCGGGCCTCGGTGAGGGAGGTCCCGGTGGCGGTGAGCGGGTTCCAGGCGCCGGCCGCGGCGTCCGCGTCCCGGTCCTCCACGGCGTCCAGCAGGTGCGCCAGCCGGCCGAAGTACCGGCCGGCCTCGGCGAGCGCGGGGGCGTTGCCCGGCCTTCCGGCCAGCCGCGCGGTATGCGCGAAGGCCGCGGCCGTCGCGGTCTCCGTCGGCTCGGTCACCACGAGCACGGGCGTACCGGGGCCGGCCAGCGCCTCGATGCCCGCCTGCCGGTCCACGGCATCGACCAGCACGGCCGTATCGAAGCCTAGCGAGGCCCCGGTGCGGGCGCCGGCCCGGTCCCAGCCACGGGCCACCCTGCGCGCGGCTGCGGCGATGGGGGCGCGGGCCAACAGGCCGTCCCGGTCGGCCACGTGGTCCCGTACCTTCGCCGAGGCAAGGACGAGCGAGACCGCGGCTGCGAGCCGAGCACCTTCGCCCTCGGCCACCGGCGCGGTGCGCATGCCGCGCAGTGGACAGGGGCCCGCGGTCCGCCGGGTGCCGGGGGCGGGCCCGGACTGAGCCTCCGTCAGGACCGAGACGAGCAGTCCGTCATAGTTGGTGACGATCCTGGCGAACTGGCCGTGGTCCCCCCGAAGTGCCAGGCACAGCCCGCACAGATGGGCCATCCACTCCGTCTTGAACCTGTCCCCCAGCCGGTGCGTACAAGGCCTGACTATGCCGAACAAATCCGCTTCCCCCGTGTGTAGTGCGCATACCTGCCGGGCATCGTATCGAGCCGTGTCCTTCACTCGTACGTCCCCATCGACCACCCGGACAGAGGTATCAGTCATATTTTCACTCAGTCAGCAGTAGTAACCGCCAGGTTCCTTGACGGTGCAACGGATGTTCTGCACCAGTACCGTCACGAAAACCCTGCGCGGTGACTATCCACTTGGCGCGTTGTCAGCATCATGGACGACCATAGGGGCAGCGGAGAGAAGACAGATGACCGCGCGGTGAAAGGAGGCGTCCATGGGTTCGGTGCGCAAGGCGAGTGCCTGGCTGGGTCTCGTGGAAGACAGCGACGACGAGCGTTACTACGACGACGACTACGCGGAGGCGGCTCAGGGCTCGGTTGCCGGACCGGGCGAGCAGTGGGTCACGGACCCGCGCGTCAGGGTGGCCTCCGAGTCGGCCGTGGACCAGGGCCGCCGGATCGCGACGGTCACCCCCGACGGCTTCCGCGACGCGCGGGGCATCGGCGAGCTGTTCCGCGAGGGCGTCCCGGTGATCGTGAACCTGTCGTCGATGGACCCGAGCGACGCCAAGCGCGTGGTCGACTTCGCGGCCGGACTGACCTTCGGGCTGCGCGGATCGATCGAGCGGGTGGCGACCAGGGTCTTCCTGCTGACCCCGGCCGACACCCAGGTGGTGAGCGGCGAGCCCGGCGGCCGCTCGCGCGACTTCTTCAACCAGAGTTGAGCCGGGCCCTCACCGGAAGGCGTCCAGCCCGGTGAGTGCCTTACCCAGCACCAGTTGGTGCATCTCGACGGTGCCCTCGTAGGTGAGGACCGATTCGAGGTTGGTGGCGTGCCGCATGACGGGGTATTCGAGGGAGATCCCGTTGGCACCCAGGACGGTCCGCGCGGTCCGGCAGATCTCGATGGCCTCGCGGACGTTGTTGAGCTTGCCGAAGCTGATCTGCTCCGGCCGCAGGGTGCCCGCGTCCATCCGCCGGCCCAGGTGGTGGGCGAGCAGGATGCCCTTGTGGAGTTCCAGCGCCATGTCCGCGAGCTTGGCCTGCGTGAGCTGGAAGCCGCCGATCGGCTTTCCGAACTGCTCCCGCGTCTTCGCGTAGCCGAGCGCGGACTCGAAACTGGCGCGCGCCGCGCCCATGGCTCCCCAGATGATCCCGTACCGCGCGTGGCTGAGGCAGCCGAGCGGACCCTTGAGGCCGGTGACCTCCGGAAGGACCGCGTCCGCGGGCAGCCGTACGTCGTCCATCACCAGCTCGCTGGTCACGGAGGCGCGCAGCGACCACTTGTGCTTGATCTCCGGCGCGGAGAAGCCCGCGCTGTCGGTGGGCACCGCGAACCCGCGGATCCCCTCGTCGGTCTGTGCCCAGACCACGGCGACGGCCGCGACGGAACCATTGGTGATCCACATCTTGCGGCCGTTCAGCACCCAGTCGCCGCCGTCCCGCTTGGCGTAGGTGCGCATGGCGGCGGGGTCGGAGCCGACGTCGGGTTCGGTCAGCCCGAAGCAGCCGATCAGCTCGCCGGCGGCCATGCCGGGCAGCCAGCGCTGCTTCTGCTCCTCGGAGCCGTACTTCCAGATCGCGTACATGGCGAGGGAGCCTTGTACGGAGACCAGTGAGCGGATGCCGGAGTCGGCGGCCTCCAGTTCCAGGCAGGCGAGGCCGTACTGGACGGCGGTGGCGCCCGCGCAGCCGTAGCCGGTCAGCGACATCCCGAGCGCCCCCAGCGCGCCGAGCTCCCGTGCCAGCTCCCGGATGCCGGGGAGCTCGCCGCGCTCGTACCACTCGGCGATGTGCGGCAGCACGCGGTCGGCGGACCAGGCGCGGACGGAGTCACGGATGGCGAGGTCCTCGGGGTCGAGGAGCTCGTCCAGCCCGAGCGGGTCATGGGGCAGGAACGCGGACACGGGGCCTCCCGGCGGCCGGATGCGGTCGGGGCCCTGCCGTGGGCGGCCTGCCGGCCGCCTCGTACGGGGTGACCGCGCGGCCGGGCCCGGCAGCGCGGGTCCCGCGCTGCACTGCGGACGCTAAACCCCAAGATCCCCCGAGTCCACCCCCACCCTGCCCCGCCCCGCCGACGCTTGAGGCGCAACTCCAGCCCCGCCGGCAACTCCAGCCCCGCCGGCGCTTGAGGCGAAACCCCGGCGCGGCCCCGCCACGGCTCAGCTCGGCCGGCCGGACAGCCTGCTGGGGGCCGGATCCGGACGGACCGGCGCCGGAACCCTCGCGGCGCGCGCCGCGGCCGGCTCCGCGACCGCCTGCCCCGGAACCCGTACCGCCGCGCCCTCGACCTCCCCGCACTCCATCCTCCGCGGCAGCTTCCGCGCCATGACCGCTCCCGCCAGCAACAGCCCCGCGCTGACCAGCAGGGTGACGTGCAGCCCGTGGACGAAGGAGTGCCGGGCCGCGGCGTAGAGGGCTTCGCCCGCCGGGCCGCCGAGGTGCGCGGCGATCTGGTAGGCCTCGCCCAGGGAGTTCCCCGCGTCCGCCGAGTCCGCCTCGGACACCCCCGGCACCCCCATGAGCCCCGGCGCGTACGCGGCGTTCATGACGCTGCCCAGCAGCGCGATGCCCATGCCCGCGCCGAGCTGGTACGAGGTCTCGCCGATCGAGGCCGCGCCGCCCGCGGTGGCGGCCGGCGCCTCGCTCAGCATGGACTCGTACGCGGCGAACAGCGTGGTCTGGAGCCCGAAGCCGAGCAGGACGAAGCCCACGGTGAGCAGTACGGGCCGGTCCTGCTGGCCCATGAGCGTGAGCAGGAGCACGGCGAACGCGGTCAGCAGGAAGCCCAGCGAGACCATGGTGCGCGGGCCGACGCGTGCCAGGGTGTGGGACCCGGTGGCGCCGGCGGCCATGGCGGCGAAGGTGAGCGGCAGCAGCCGCAGGCCGGTCTCCAGCGGGCTCAGGTGCAGCACGAGCTGGAGGTACTGGACGGCGATGAGCTCCAGGCCGACGAGGGCCAGCATGGCGAGCACGATGCAGCCGACGGAGGTCGAGAAGGCGGCGCGGGAGAACATCCGCATGTCGATGAGCGGATGCGGACGCCGCTTCTGGCGCCGCACGAAGAGGATGAGGAGGGCCGCACCGATCGCCAGCGGGACCAGCGCCTGCGGGTCGAGCAGCTCCCGTTCGGCTCCGAGCCGCTTGATCCCCAGTACCGATCCGAGCACGCCGGCGGCGGCCGTCAGCGCGCCGACCACGTCCCACGGCCCGTCGGAGGACCCCTTGGACTCGGGCAGCAGCCAGCGGCCGACGGGCAGGATCAGGGCCATCAGCGGGATGTTGATGAGGAAGACCGATCCCCACCAGTAGTGCTGGACGAGGAAGCCGCCGAGTACGGGGCCGCTGGCGGCGCCGATGGCGGCGACGGCCGTCCAGATGCCGATGGCGAGGGCCCGCTCCCGGCGGTCGGGGAATACCTGGCGCAGGATCGACAGGGTGGCCGGCATGATCATCGCGCCGCCGATGCCGAGCAGGGCGCGGGCGGCGATGAGGACCTGGGCGTTGTCGGCGAAGGCCGCCAGGGCGGAGGCCGCGCCGAAGAGCCCGTAGCCGAGGAGCAGGACGCGGCGGCGGCCGACCCGGTCGCCGAGGGTGCCGAAGAGGATCAGCAGTGCGGCGCAGACCAGCGGGTAGGCGTCGACGATCCACAGGAGTTCGGTGGAGCCGGGGCGCAGGTCCTCGGTGAGGGAGGGGACGGCGACGTGCAGGATCGTCGCGTCGAGCGCGACGAGGACCAGGCTGACGCACAGGACCGCGAGCACGACCCAGCGGTTGGCCCCGCCGGAGGCCGCGTGGAGCCGCTGCCAGGGGGAAGGGTTCCTGTCGCCGGCCACGTTCGTCCCCGACATGCATGTACCTCCCAGGTGATCCCTCGCACTCGGCGGACCAGCGTCGTCTGGAGCCACGGTGAGTGTTGCGCTCTGCGGCTTCCTACGGGGTCCGGCATCGACACACGAGTTGAACGGTCAGCGTACGCGAGTTCGTCTGCCCCACACGTGGTCAAGCTCTCATCACGACGGCGGCGGTGGTGTGGTGTACGCCACTCGAACGGCCCGCTCCTTCCCCCCTGTACATGCACGCTCACCGCACGTGGTTCTCGATCGGCCGACGGGCCGCGGCCACCGATAATCATGCCCGTGGAAGATCTTGGATTTCGCCGGGCCGCGCCCGCCCTGGCCGTCTTCGCGGCGGTCCGGCTGCTCGGGCTGGCCGTGCTCGGCGTATGGGGTGCGGCGGTCGGCAGCAGCCCGCACACGCTGATGTCGGCCCGCTGGGATTCGCTCTGGTACGCCCGCGTCGCGGCTGAGGGGTACGGGTACGAGGTGGTCCTCCCGAACGGGGACGTCCACTCGAATCTGGCCTTCTTCCCGCTGCTTCCCTGGCTTGAGCGGGTGGTGGCGGCCGGGTCCGGGCTCTCGTACGGCTCCGCGGGCCTGGTGGTGTCGGCGGTCGCGGGCCTCGCCGCGGCCTGGGGGATCTTCGCGGTGGCCGACCTGCTCCACGGCCGCCGTGCCGGGGTGCTGGCGGTCGCGGCCTGGGCCGCGCTGCCGGTCGGCATCGTGCAGTCCATGGCGTACAGCGAGTCGTTGTTCACCGCGCTGGCGGCCTGGGCGCTGTACGGGGCCCTGCGCGGCCGGTGGCTGACAGCCGGGCTGCTGGCGGCCGGGGCGGGCCTGACCCGCCCGGTCGGCGCGGCGGTGGCCGCGGCGGTGTGGGTGGCTGTGCTCCTGGCCCGCCGGCGCGGGGAGCGGTCCTGGCGGATGGCCGGCGGCGCGCTGCTGGCTCCGCTGGGGGCGGGGGCGTACGTGCTGTGGGTCGGCGCGCACACCGGGCAGGGCCTGTTCGGGTACCTGGACGTGCAGGGCGGCTGGGGCAACGGCTTCGACGGGGGCTGGGCCTTCGCCCGTTTCATCGGGGCGAGACTGGCCTCGTCGGCGTTCCCGGCCGGGGTGGGGCTGCTCGCCGGAGTCGCGCTGGTGCTGTGGCTGTACGGGCGGTGCGTGCGGCAGCGGCAGCCCGCGCCGTTGCTCGTGTACTGCGGGGTCGTCGTGGCGCTGGCCCTGTGCGCGTCCGGGTACTTCGGCTCCAAGCCCCGGCTGCTGCTGCCGGCCTTCCCCCTGCTGCTGCCGATCGCCTTGGCCATGGCCCGGTGGAGCGCGCGCCGGGCGGCGCTGGTGCTGGGCGCGGTGTCGGTGGCGTCGGCGCTCTACGGGGCGTTCTGGCTGAACGGCTCGGGGCCTCCGTAGGGGCGCGGGTCAGCCGACATAACGGAATAGATCATTCCTATTCCTCTCGGGCAAGCGAATCGACCGCGACCGATAAAGCCGGGTTAAGTCCGCGGAGTGAATTCCGGGACGGGCGGATGGGACCGCTCCGGAGGCTCCCGAAATACCGTGCATTAAGTCCCGCATGAGACCAACTCCACATCACATGGTCATCACAAAGCCCGTGGTTCGCCTGGCCCGACCAGCAACGCGCGGTAACGTCGATTGAGTGCGTACCGACCAAATCCCGGCCCGTCTGGAGCGGGTGTTCGCCCGACTGGACCGGGAACCAGAGCGACCGGCTCATCTGCAAACCCCGCAGATGAGCCGGCACCGCGTCGTGCTCCTCGGATCGACCTTCGCGTTCTATCTCGCGATCGTGGTGGCCGTACTGACCACGTCCTGGCTCGTCCGCCTGGACTGGCAGGTGATGTTCTTCCGGCCCTACGAGCAGTGGCCGCAGCTGCACGCCTTCCTCGACTACCTCGTCGTCCTCGGCCAGCGCGGACCCACCGCGGTCATGGTCGCCGCCTGGCTCGGCTGGCGCTCCTGGCGCCAGCACACGCTGCGTCCGCTGATCACCCTCGGCGTGGCACTCCTGCTGCTCAACGTCACCGTCGGCTCGGTCAAGCTGGGCCTCGGCCGGCTCGGCCCGCACTACGCCACCGAGATCGGCTCTGCCGAGCTCTTCGCGGGCGGCGATATATTCCCTTCCGGCCACACCGCCAACGCCGTCGTGACCTGGGGGATCCTGGCCTACCTGGCCTCCACCACGGTCACCCGGCGGGTGCTGTCCGTGGTGTCCGCCGTCGTCTCGCTGAGCGTCGGCGCCACCACCGTGTACCTGGGCACCCACTGGGTCAGCGACGTCCTGCTCGGCTGGTCCGCGGGTCTGCTGATCCTCTTGGCGCTCCCCTGGTTCGAGCCGCTCATCGCCCGCGCCGAGGCCTACGTCTTCGGCCTGCGCGAGCTGCTGCGCCGCCGCCTGGAGACCGGGCGCGTGTCGGGACCGGTCGCCGTCGCGCTCACCCCGCTGCTCTCGGCGGGCGGCAAGTGGCAGCTCCAACTCACCTCCGACGCCGCCGAGGAGCCCGCACCCGCGCCGGCCGCGGCCCGGGCGGCCACCACTGCCATCGCCCAGACCGCCGCAGCCACCGCCAGCGCCGCCGCCCCGACCGGGCACTCCCCGGCGCCCCGGCCCACCGCGCACCTGCCCGCGCGGCCGCACCTGATCCGGTCCGAGCGGGCCCCGGTCACGCCCGGCGGCGGCCGCCGCCCGGCGCACACCGAGCGGGCCGCCACCACCCGCGGGAGCGCCGCCCACCCGGTCACCGGCGGCTGAACCACCGCCCGCGGGGCGGTACGCACCTCCTCCCGCGCGGCACCGAGGCGGGCCCGGTCACCGACCGGGCCCGCCTCCTGCGTTCGCGGCGCACCGCGCGGAACAACGTCAGCGCCACGCCCCCACGTTCGTCCATCCCGGGTCACACTTGTGTCACGGAATGTCGACAACCGTAGGGCCATCCGGGGACGCCCGGCGCAATTGGTTTCCCGGCCGCGACAGCCGCCGCGGAGATTCTTTGGAATTTCTTCCAACGGGCGGGAATTCCGATCGGAGATTTGCACCGCGGCGGACCGAACCAAGGCCAAATAATCTCAGGTCCGCTACATTTCCTTCACTGCCGCCGCCTCCACGGCCCGCCCCAGGAGATCCCGTGCGGCCCTGATCCGGTCGGTCAGCTCCGGCGGCTCGACGACCTCGAACTCACAGCCGAGCAGCATGACATGAATCACCAGAACGTCGAGGTTCACCGCCCCCGTGCGCAGCAGGCAGCTGCTCCCGTCGACGGCCTCCAGGGCGCCGGCACTCGGCCCGATGATCTCCGCCGCCCGCTGCGCCGGAACCTTCAGCCGCACCACCGCCCGGGCCGCGTACGCCCGCTGCGCCACGCCCTGCGAGACGTAGGCGGCCAGGTCCTCGGCGGGTCCGGGACGGGGCGTGAACCGCGGGCCGTGCGGCGCCCTGGGCTCGATGCGGTCGGCGCGGAAGATGCGCCAGTCCTCCCGGTCCAGGTCCCAGGCGACCAGGTACCAGCGCCGCTCCGTGCACACCAGCCGGTGCGGCTCGACGGTGCGGCGGGTGGCCTTGCCCTCGTGGTCCCGGTACCCGAAGCGCAGCAGCTCGCTGTCCCGGCAGACGGAGGCCAGTTCGGTCAGGACGGAGGCGTCGACCGTGGAGCGCTGCGGCCCGCGCAGCATGGGCACCGTGAACTCGTTCAGCGCGGAGACCCGGCGCCGCAGCCGGCCGGGCAGCACCTGTTCGAGCTTCGCGAGGGCCCGTACGGAGGCCTCCCCGATCCCCTCGACGCCGTTCCCGGCGGCGGTCCGCAGCCCGACCGCGACGGCCACGGCCTCGTCGTCGTCCAGCAGGAGCGGGGGCAGCTCGGCCCCCGCCCCCAGCTGGTACCCGCCGCCGGTGCCGGGGCTCGCGTTCACGGGATACCCGAGCTCCCGCAGCCGGTCCACGTCCCGCCGGACGGTACGCGGGGTCACACCGAGCCGCTCCGCGAGATCGGCACCGGTCCAGTCACGGTGGGCCTGCAACAGCGAGAGCAGGCGCAGCAGTCGGGCGGAGGTATCCAGCATGTCCCGAGTCTGCCAGCGCCCCCGCGGCCGCCGGGGGGACCGGGGGTCCGGGCGGCGGGATTCAGCAGCCCGGTACCGCCGTATTGCCGCTGATCTTGACCAGCCCGCACAGCGTCTTGGCCGAGACCTTCCAGACACCGTCCTGGAGGACCGCGGTGCCCTTGCTTCCGGGCAGGGCCGGGGTCTCGCCGACGAGCAGGTCGTACGTCACCTGCGCCTCCCGGGGCGAGGTGAAGGCGACGCCGGTCACCTTGGCGGAGGACTTGGAGGCGTTGGGGTCGGCGGCGAACGCGTTCAGGAGGGGCTTGAGGGTGTCACCGTTCTCCAGGACACCGGCCTTCTGGTCGACGGAGGATCCGGGGTCGAAGAAGGCCGTCCAGTTCTTCTGGACCTCCGCCCTGGCGGCAGCCGGGTCGGCGGGCTGGGGCGGCTCCGTCGTGGGCACGACGGGCACCAGGGGAGGCGAGCTCGGGCTCGTGGTGGGGCTCGTACCGGTGCCGGTCTCGTCTGCGGGATCGGAGGTACAACCCGCGGCGGCGGGTGCGAGGAGGAGTACCGCTGCCGCCGCCCAGGCGACGGTGCGGGGGGTTCCGCTCAGGACCATCTGGCTCACCACCGGTGTCCGGGCGAGCCGGTCGGCTCGACGTTCTCAGCGTGGGTGCCTTCCGGGCACAGCGCAAGAAATAGACGGCCGAGCGCGGCCGGGCGGGCCCGGCGCTGCTCAGCGGGCAGGCGGCGCAGCGGGTACGGGAGCGGCGGCCCGACTCGGCGACGGCGCGGGAACGGTCGTCGGCGCGGACGTGGGTGTGGTCGCAGGCGTGGGCGTGGCCTTGGTCGCAGGCCCAGGCGTGGGCGCGAGCCCAGGCACGGGTGTGGTCGCAGGCGCAGGCGCAGGCGTTGTCACAGGCGCAGGCGCAGGCGTGGGTGGGGGCGCAGGCGTAGCTGTGGGCGTGGGCGCCGGTGCGGGCGGGGCGGGAGGAGCGGGGTCCCGGCCGGTCGTGGGCAGTACCAGCAGCGTGCCGGCCGCGAGCGCCTCAGGGTTCTCCCCGAGCACCGTCCGGTTCGCCTCGTACAGCGCCCGCCACCCGCCCTTCACCCGGTGCCGGCGCGCGATCGAGTCCAGCGTGTCCCCGTCCCGCACCACATGCATCCGGCCCGCGAGTCCGTACCGCTTCGAGCACACCGGCCACGCCTCCCACCCCTGGGTGCCCAACACCTCCTCCGCGACCCGGATCTGCTGTTCCCGGCTCGCCAGGTCGGCGCGCCGGGCGAAGCTCAGCCCGCCGTACTCCTCCCACGTCGGCTGCCGGAACTGCAGCCCGCCGTAGAAGCCGTTGCCGGTGTTGACGGCCCAGCGCCCGCCGCTCTCACAGTCGGCCACGCAGTCCCAGGGCCACTCCCCGCCCGGTCCGCAGTCACCGGCCCCGTCCCCGGTCACGCCGGAGGAGCGGGGGTACGCCGCGCCGGCCGGGCCCGGCGCGGGCGGCGGCGGAGCGGCGGCCGCACCCGGCGGCAGTACGAGGACCAGCGCGGTGGCGGCGGCCAACGGCGCGGCCCAGGTGGAGCGGAGGTTGGGCATCGGGTCACGCTACGCAGCCGCCGGCCGGCTCCCGGGCCGCCGTGCGGCACACCTCCTCGTCCCACCCGGTCGGCCGACACGCCCCGCCTCCGGAAATGACCGTCTCCGACCGCCAACTGCACACAAGCGGCAAACAGTTGCCATGAAAAGGGAGGTCCGATCGGCCGGTTCACTCGTCCGGGGGCCTGGTTCGATTCCGTTCCCTCCAATGGCGTGACCCCGGCCGCCGCTCCCCCGTTGAGCCGGACGAGCCGGGAACCACCCCGGCCCCGCACGTATGCCGAGACGGGCCGGCCGCACCGGCCGCCCGTCGCCTAGTCCGAGGAGCCACCCCGTGCCGCGCATGCTCGACGTCAGTGATGAGGTACGTGCCGAGATCGGTGACGAAGAAGCCGACAGGCTGCTCGTCGGCGAGGACGCGCCACGCAGCTACGACTGCACCTCCTGCCGTACCCCGGGCGACCCCGAGAACGACCGGACCAGCACGGTGCTGTTCGTCGGCGAGGAGACCGCCGTCCTCGCCTTCGCCCACGCCACCTGCATCCCCTCCCAGGTCGTCTCCGTCTCCGAGGAGCAGCTCCAGGGAGCCGTCCGCAGCATCACGGGTGACAGCCCGGCGCCCACCGCGCCCGTCCTCGAAGGCGGCCCGCAGAACGTGCCCGGCGGCCAGGCCGTCCTCGGCATCACCAGCGGCCTGGTCCTGATCGGCGGCGACCTGCACCCGGCGCTGGTGGTCGAGCCGACCGCGCCGATCGCCCGCCCCGGCAGCGACGGCCCCGGTGACGACTTCCTGCCGCTCCTGATCGAGCAGGGCTTCGTCCCCGTCACGGACACCGCCGAGCTGCCCTCGCCCCTCAACGGCTGGTCGGTCCTGCTCGCCGGCGGCCAGCTGCACGCCGTGCTCCAGCCGGGTACCGAGGGCGGCGGCCAGGTCGCCTGGTGGCAGGCGCACCAGGCGCTGTCGGTGACCGACGGCTGGCGGGCCGCCGTCAACAAGACCCAGCGCGTCCTGATCTACGCCGCCCCGGTCGGCTCCATCGGCCAGCAGCCCCGCGAGGACCTGCTGCGCGACGCCCTCGACAAGGCCGCCGCCGCGGGCAAGCTCGTGGCCGCCTCGATGCCCCTGGCCGGTACGCCGGGGACCTGATCCCCCCTGCGGCCGGGCCGGTCTCCTTCAGCCGGCGCCCGTCAGCCCCTCCGCCTGCCACCCCGCCCGCCTCCCTTGCCCAACTCCCTTGCCTGACCGCCCTTTTCCCTGACTCCTTCGCCTGACTCCTCAGCCTGATTCCTTCGGGCCCCGAAGCGTCGTCGGCGCCCCCGCCCAGGGGGCCCGGCGGCATGCGCCGGGGGTGCGCGGTCCGTCCCGCGCACCCCCGGCGATCTGCGTTTTCCGCCCGGTCACCCCGCATCCGCAGGCCGCCGGTTTCGTTGGCTGATACGTGCATTCATACGACTCCTCCCGCGACCCGGCCTACTCCAGCACCGTTCCCCCCATGCGCCCCGCACGGGACCGGGACAGCGCTCCGGCCGCATCGCACACGCCGATCTACGACACGCTGTACTCGGAGTACCTGCGCGCCTTCCGGACCCTGCCCGGCGACCGCACCGGCGAGGAGGACCTCGGCTTCACGTCCTTCTCGTACGGCGGCGCGTACAGCGCGGGCACCGGCGCCGGCAGCGGCTGGAACGGTTCCTCATGGCAGCAGAGCGACAGCTGGCAGCCCTCGTACACCCCGCAGCCGGCGTACTCGTACTCCTCCGCCGGCCAGGGCGCGGGCGGTCCCGGATACGCCGGCGGGCGACAGCACCAGACCGGGATGCAGCACATCCCGGCGGCCCTGCCGCCCGCTCCGCGCCGGGGCTACTGACCCCGGGACGCCGTACTACTTCTTGACGCCGTACTACTTCTTCTTGTGCTGGGCGCCGCGCTTCTCGCGCACCCGCACCGAGATGTGGATCGGGGTGCCCTCGAAGCCGAACTCCTCACGCAGCCGGCGCTCGATGAAGCGCCGGTAACCGTGCTCCAGGAAGCCGGAGGCGAACAGGACGAACCGCGGCGGCTTGCTGCCCGCCTGGGTGCCGAACAGGATGCGGGGCTGCTTGCCGCCACGGACCGGGTGCGGGTGGGCGGCGACGATCTCGCCGAGGAAGGCGTTCAGGCGGCCGGTGGGGACACGCGTCTCCCAGCCCGCGAGAGCGGTCTCGATCGCCGGAACCAGCTTCTCCATGTGGCGGCCGGTGAGCGCCGAGACGTTCACCCGGGGCGCCCAGGCGACCTGCTGCATCTCGGTCTCGATCTCGCGCTCAAGGTAGTAGCGGCGCTCCTCGTCCAGCTCGTCCCACTTGTTGTAGGCGATCACGATCGCGCGGCCCGCCTCGACGGCCATCGTGATGATGCGCTGGTCCTGGACGCTGATGTTCTCGGTGGAGTCGATCAGGATGACCGCGACCTCCGCCTTCTCGACGGCGGCGGCCGTGCGCAGGGAGGCGTAGTAGTCGGCGCCCTGCTGGAGGTGGACGCGCTTGCGGATGCCCGCGGTGTCCACGAACTTCCACGTGATGCCGCCGAGCTCGATCAGCTCGTCCACCGGGTCGCGGGTGGTGCCGGCCATCTCGTTGACGACGACGCGGTCCTCCTTCGCGACCTTGTTGAGCAGCGAGGACTTGCCGACGTTCGGCCGGCCGATCAGCGCGATGCGGCGCGGGCCGCCGGGAGCGGCGCCGCCGAAGGTCTGCGCGGGGGCGTCCGGCAGGGCCTCCAGGACCGCGTCCAGCATGTCGCCGGTACCGCGCCCGTGCAGGGAGGAGACCGGGTGCGGCAGGCCGAGCCCGAGGGACCACAGCGAGGCGGCGTCGGACTCGCCGCTCTGCCCGTCGACCTTGTTGGCGCACAGCACGACGGGCTTGCCGGCCCGGCGCAGCAGCTTGACGACGGCCTCGTCGGTGTCGGTGGCGCCGACCTTGGCGTCCACGACGAAGACGACTGCGTCGGCCGTCTCGATGGCGTATTCGGCCTGGGCGGCGACGGAGGCGTCGATGCCGAGGACGTCCTGCTCCCAGCCGCCGGTGTCGACCACCTTGAAGCGGCGGCCGGCCCATTCGGCCTCGTACGAGACGCGGTCGCGGGTGACGCCCGGCTTGTCCTCGACGACCGCCTCGCGGCGGCCGATGATCCGGTTCACCAGGGTCGACTTGCCGACATTGGGCCGGCCGACGACGGCGAGGACGGGCAGCGGGCCGTGGCCCGCCGCCTCGATCGCGCCTTCGACGTCCTCGACGTCGAAGCCCTCTTCCGCGGCGAGCTCCATGAACTCCGCGTACTCGGCATCGCCAAGTGCTCCGTGGTCGTGCTGGTCGTTCATGAAGTCCGTTCCTCGTCGTTCGTGGTGATCGGTGGCACCCGCGCAGCGCGGTTCCACTACTAGGTCAAGTCTCGCTCAGCGCCCGGTGAGGCGCTTGGCATCGGCCAGGTGGGCGGTCAGCCGGTCCTGGATGCGTACGGTGGCCTCGTCCAGCGCGGTCCGGGTACGGCGGCCACTGCCGTCCCCCGCGTCGAAGGCCGACCCGAAGACGACGTCGACCCGGCTCCGGAAGGGCGGCAGTCCCTTGACCAGCCAGCCGCGGGCCTCGGTGCTGCCGAGCACGGCGACGGGCACGATGGGCGCGCCACCGCGGACCGCGAAGTAGGCGAGGCCCGCACGCAGCGAGGCGAAGTCGCCCTCGCCCCGGGTGCCCTCGGGGAAGATCCCCAGGGCGCCGCCGTTGTGGAGCACGCCCAGGGCGCGGCTTATCGCCGTCCGGTCGGCTCCGGCGCGGTCGACCTTCACCTGCCCGATCCCTTCCAGGAAGGGGCCGAGCGGGCCGACGTACGCCTCCTTCTTGATCAGGAAGTGCAGCGGTCGCGGGGCGGTGCCCATCACCATCGGGCCGTCGATGTTGTGCGAGTGGTTCACCGCGAGGATCACGGGGCCCGAGGCGGGCACCTTCCAGGCGCCGAGCACGCGGGGCTTCCACAGCCCGTACATGAGCCCGATGCCGATCCGCCTGCCGACCGCCGCACCCTTGAGGGAGGGCGTTTCGCTCACCTGCGGCCCGCCCGCTTCTCAGTGATCTCGGTCGCGCTCCGCCTCGACTCCGCTCCGCCCGAGTGCTCCTCGCTCGTCCCTCGCTCGGAACCCTCAACCTGCGCTGCGCCTCGGCTCTGCCGCTCAACCACCAGTGTAACGACGCACTCGATGACCTGTTCGAGGCTGAGCTCGGTGGTGTCCACCTCGACGGCGTCGTCGGCCTTGGCGAGCGGGGAGGTCTTGCGTCCGGAGTCGGCCGCGTCGCGCTTGATCAGCGCCTCCCTGGTGGCCACGAGGTCCGCCGCGCCGGCCTCCTTGCCCCGCAGCTCGCCGCTGCGGCGTGCGGCGCGTGCCTCGGGGGAGGCGGTCAGGAAGATCTTGAGGTCGGCGTCGGGCAGGACGGTGGTGCCGATGTCCCGCCCCTCCACGACGATGCCGCCGTCCGCCTCGGCGGCGATGGAACGCTGGAGGTCGGTGATCAGGGTGCGGACCTCGGGGACGGCGCTGACCGCGCTGACCTTGGAGGTGACTTCCTGGCTCCGGATCGGTCCCGCGGCGTCCAGGCCGTCCACGGTGATGGTGGGGGCGGCCGGATCGGTGCCGGACACGATGGCCGGCTTGCCCGCCGCGACCGCGATGGCGTGCGGGTCGTCGGTGTCGACGCCGTTGGTGATCATCCACCAGGTGATGGCCCGGTACTGGGCACCGGTGTCCAGATAGCGCAGCCCGAGCTTGGCGGCCACGGCCTTGGAGGTGCTGGACTTGCCCGTGCCGGAGGGACCGTCGATGGCGACGATCACGGCGGACGGAGCTGCGGTTTCCACGGTGCGGGCACCTTCCTGGTTGCGCGTACGTGTCCGGGCGCGGCAAAACGCCCCTGCCCAAGGTTACCGGCCCCGGGCGCCGCCGGATCCCGGCCGCCCCGCCCGGGCCGTCGCGCCAGGCCCGGGGGCATGCGCCGCCGCTCCGGTGGCGGCCCCCGGCGGCGGCCCGGCCGGGGTCGGTGGCGGCCCCCGGCGGCGGCCCGGCCGGGGTCGGTGACGGGGCCTGCCGACGCCGTCGGCGGGTCCGGGCCGCGGCGTTCGGGGCAGCACCCGCCCCGGCGTCGCGGGGCCGCCTACTGCTGGCGCAGGGCCCAGCCGCGTTCCCGCAGCTCGGTGGTGAGGGCGGCCGCCGCTCGGGGCTCCACCATCAGCTGCACGAGCCCGGCCTGCTGGCCCGTCGCGTGCTCGATCCGTACGTCCTCGATGTTGACCCCGGCCCGCCCGGCATCGGCGAAGATCCTCGCCAGCTCGCCCGGCTGGTCGCTGATGAGGACGGCCACCGTCTCGTACACCGTGGGCGCCGCACCGTGCTTGCCCGGCACCCGGACCCGCCCCGCGTTGCCCCGCCGCAGCACGTCCTCGATGCCCGCCGCGCCCCCGCGCCGCTTCTCCTCGTCGGCCGACTGGAGGCCCCGCAGGGCTTCCACCGTCTCCTCCAGGTCCGCCGCGATGCCCGACAGGACGTCGGCCACCGGTCCCGGGTTGGCGGAGAGGATCTCCACCCACATCCGCGGATCGGACGCCGCGATCCGCGTCACGTCCCGGATCCCCTGCCCGCACAGCCGGACCGCCGTCTCGTCGGCCTCCTCCAGCCGCGCCGCGACCATGCTCGACACCAGCTGAGGGGTGTGCGACACCAGCGCCACCGCCCGGTCGTGGGCGTCCGCGTCCATCACCACCGGCACCGCCCGGCACAGGGCCACCAGCTCCAGCGCGAGGTTCAGCACCTCGTGGTCCGTGTCGCGGGTGGGGGTCAGCACCCACGGGCGGCCCTCGAACAGGTCCGCCGTGGCCGCCAGCGGTCCCGAGCGCTCCTTGCCGGCCATCGGGTGCGTGCCGATGTACGCCGTGAGGTCCACGCCGAGCGCCGCGAGCTCCCGGCGCGGCCCGGCCTTGACGCTGGCCACGTCCACGTACGCCCGTGCAACTCCCCGCCCGATCACGTCGGCGAGGGTCGCGGCCACGTGGGCCGGCGGTACGGCGACGACCGCGAGGTCGACCCTGCCCTCCGGGGCCTCGTCCGTGCCGGCGCCGAGCGCGGCCGCCGTGCGGGCCTGGGCAGGGTCGTGGTCGATCAGGTGGACGGTGATCCCGCGGGCGGTCAGGGCGAGCGCCGCGGAGGTGCCGATCAGTCCGGTTCCGATGACGACGGCGGTTCTCACGGGGCGCTCCAGGGTTGCATGACGGCACGGCGGCGGGACTGCTGCCCAGGGTAGCCAGCGCGGACGCGTCGAGGGTCCGGCGGTCCGACGTGGTGCTGTCCGCGCGCGGTCCCTGCGGTAGAACGATCGGCATGATCTTCCACATCGTCCCGCTCGCCGACTGGACCGCCGCGCCGCACCTCCCGTACGCCCCGCCCTCGCTCGGCTCCGAGGGGTTCGTGCACTGCTCGGCGGACCGCGCCACCGCGCTCGCCATCGCCGACGCCCACTACCGGGACGAACCGGGAACCCTGCTGGCGGTGGAGCTGGACGAGGGCGCCCTGTCCCCGGAGGTCCGCCGGGAGGCCGCCTCCGGCGGCCGCTACCCGCACGTCCACGGCCCGTTGAACCGGGACGCCGTCAGCCGCGTGTGGGAAGTCGTACGCACCCCCGGCCGTCCGGCGTCCCTGGTTCCCTGGCAGCCGGGCCCGTGAACCGGCGCGGCGGGCTTCTCCTGGGGCCCGGCGCGCGCCAGGATGCTGCTGCGCCATCCGCCCACGAGCGAGGAGACACATCCCCATGAGCGAACCCACGGGCGCCGCCCGGCGCACCGTACTGGCAGCGAGCGCGGCAGCCCTGGCAGGCGGCGCGCTCACCGCCTGCGGCGGCGGAGGCGGCGAGGACGGGCCCGCGAGCGAGCAGGGCACCGGGGCGACTCCGCCCGCGGCAGCTCCCAAGCCGCTCACCACGACGGCGGACGTGCCGGTCGGCGGGGGCAAGGTCTTCAAGGACGAGAAGGTCGTCGTCACCCAGCCCACCGCGGGCTCCTTCCGCTGCTTCTCGGCGGTCTGCACCCACCAGGGCTGTCTGGTGAACAAGGTGGAGAACGGCACCATCGACTGCCCCTGCCACGACAGCAAGTTCAAGGTGGCGGACGGTGCTCCCACGGGCGGCCCGGCCACCCGCCCCCTCGCGGAGAAGAAGATCACGGTCGCGCCGGACGGCAATATCTCGCTCGCGTAAGCGCAGGCAAGGCCCTGTCGTCAAAGTAGCTCCGGTAACGCCCCGGGCCGGAGGGACTTTGACGACAGGGCCTTGACGCCTACGCTCCCCGGATGGACGAACTGACCCTCGTACGGGACCACACGGTCTACCAGTGCGTGATGGGCTCCCGGGCCTTCGGCCTGGCGACGGAGGCCAGCGACACCGACCGGCGCGGTGTCTACCTCGCCCCGACGCCGCTGTTCTGGCGTTTCGAGAAGCCCCCCACCCATGTGGAAGGCCCGCGGGAGGAGGAGTTCTCCTGGGAGCTGGAGCGCTTCTGCGAACTCGCGCTGCGCGCCAACCCGAACATCCTGGAGTGCCTGCACTCCCCCCTCGTGGAACGGATCAGCCCGGTCGGCGAGGAACTCCTCTCGCTGCGCGAGGCCTTCCTCTCCCGCCAGGCCCACACCACCTTCACCCGGTACGCGGCCTCCCAGCGCGGCAAGCTCCTCGCGGACCTGCGCATCCACGGCGCCGCCCGCTGGAAGCACGCCATGCACCTGCTGCGCCTGCTCCTGTCCTGCCGCGACCTGCTGCGCACGGGCCGCCTCACCATCGACGCGGAGCCCTACCGCGACCGCCTCCTCGCGGTCCGGCGCGGCGAGCTCACCTGGGACGAGGCCGAGGCCTGGATGACCCGCCTCACGGAGGAGAACGACAGCGCCCTCGCCTCCACCCCCCTCCCCCCGTCCCCGGACCACGCCCGCGTCGAGGCCTTCCTCCACCGCACCCGCCGCGCCTCGGTGTCCGCCTGAGATCACGCGTCCCAGAGGGCTCCGAAGGTGAGGAGTTCCTCGCGGTATTCGATGGCGGTCTCCCAGTCGTGGGGCCAGGTGGACGCGCCGAGGTGGGCGCCCGCGAAGGCGCCCGCCAGGCAGGCGATCGAGTCGGAGTCGCCCCGGGTGCAGGCCGCGCGGCGCAGGGCGGTCAGCGGGGACTCCGGGAAGAGCAGGAAGCACTGGAGGGCGGTGGCGAGGGCCTCCTCCGCGATCCAGCCGTCACCCGTGGTCAGGCACGGGTCCGTCTCCGGGGAGGGGGTACGGAGGGCCGCCGACAGGCGGTCCAGGGCCGCCAGGCAGTCGTCCCAGCCGCGGGCGATGAAGGACTCCGGCGTCGCGTCCGAGGCCGTGCGCGTCCAGAGGTCGCCGAGCCAGCGCTCGTGGTAGCGGGTGCGGTTCTCCAGCGCGTAGGAGCGCAGCCGGCCGACCAGGCCCGTCACCTCCACCCCCTGCGCCAGCAGGTACACCGCCCGCGCCGTGAGGTCGCTGGCCGCGAGCGCCGTCGGGTGGCCGTGGGTGAGCGCCGACTGGAGCTGGGCCGCGCCCGCCCGCTCCTCCTCGGTCCAGCCGGGGACCAGGCCCACGGGGACGACCCGCATGTTCGCGCCGCAGCCCTTGGAGCCGGTCTGGCTGGCGTCCCGCCAGTCCCGCTGCGGGTGGTCCAGCAGCCGGCAGGCCGTCAGGCAGGTGTTGCCGGGGGCGCGGTTGTTCTCCGGGGAGTGGTACCAGTCGACGTACTCCTCGCGCACCGGCCGGGTCAGCCGCAGCGGGCCGATCGGGCCCCGCTCCATGGCCGTCCGTATGCCGCGCGCCAGGGCCAGCGTCATCTGGGTGTCGTCGGTGACGATCGCGGGGCGGGGCAGCTTCATCTCGCGCCACGGGCCGGTCTTGGCCAGGATCGACGGCACGTCGTTGAACTCCGTCGGGAAACCGAGGGCGTCCCCCAGGGCCAGGCCGATCAGAGCGCCCGTCGCGGGCCGCTTCGTCGTCGTGGCAGTCGTCTTCATCGTGCGGAACCTTCCCAGGGTCGGAGCAGGGGCGGGTGCAGGGTGGTCGCCGGTCCGGGCCGGTAGAGCGCGGCCGGTTTGCCGCGGCCGCCGGTCAGCCGGGAGGCTCCCGGTACGGCTTCCACGAAGCCGGGAGTGGCCAGGACCTTGCGGCGGAAGTTGGGGCGGTCCAGGGCGGTGTCCCAGACGGTCTCGTAGACGGCCTGGAGCTCGCCCAGGGTGAATTCGGGCGGGCAGAAGGCGGTGGCCAGGCAGGTGTACTCCAGCTTCGCGCGGACCCGTTCCCGCGCGTCCGCCAGGATCACCGCATGGTCGAAGGCCAGGCCCGGGACCGCATGGACGGGGACCGCGTGGACGGGCATCCAGCGGGCCGCGTCCGCGTCGCCCCCGCCCTGTTCCGCCGGTTCGGGCAGGTCGGGGACGAGCGCCGTGAAGGCGACCGAGACGACCCGCATCCGGGGGTCTCGGTCCGGTTCGCTGTAGGTCCGCAGCTGCTCCAGGTGCAGGGCCGCGACCACGTCCCCCGCCAGGCCGCTCTCCTCGGCGAGTTCGCGGCGCGCTGCCTCCTCCGCGGACTCGCGGGGCAGGACGAAGCCGCCGGGGAGCGCCCAGGCTCCCGCGTACGGCTCCTGGCCGCGCCGGATCAGCAGTACGTGCAGGGCCCCGCCGCGCACGGTGAAGACGGCGAGGTCGACGGCCACCGCGAACGGCTCGAAGGCATGCGGGTCGTAGCCCTTCACCGGCGCTCCCGCGGAATACGCCGAGACGGCGCCTGCCGCGGCTGCGCCTGCCGCGTCCGCTCCGGCAGCGGATCGGCGAAGTGCCGGCCCTCGGCGAGCAGTTCGTCGACCGCCGCCACGGCCGCCGCGAGCCGCGCCTCGCGGTCCCCCCGTACGAGGAGGAAACGCTTCCCGGTGCGCGCGAGTTCCTCCCGGAACCGCCCGGTCATCCAGGGCCTGAGCTGCGGCCCGTCCCGCAGCCCGTCGTCCTCGAAGGGCACGTCCGCGTCGTCCGTCAGCAGGTACAGGTCCCGTCGCGCCAGAGCGGCGATCCTCTCGACCTCCTCGCTGCGGGATCCCGTGTACCGCTCGTGCCAGACGCCGGTCGCGAAGGAGTCGGTGTCGCAGAACAGCACCGGCGAGCCGAGCCGGGCCGCCCGCTCCTCCTCGGCGTCCTGCCGCCGCGCGATGACGGGGAACTCCCGCGACGTGAAGGACACGTCCGCCCAGGACGCCGCCGGGTCCGCCGCCCGCGCCGCCGCCAGCTTCTCCTCGCTGTAGCGGCGCCCGTACTCGGCGACCCACCCCGTCGCGGCCCACACCCCGCCGCGCTGCCGGTAGTGGTCCGCCAGCGCCCGCGACAGCGTCGTCGTCCCCGTGGACTCGGCGCCCAGTACGACGACCCGCCGGGCCAGGGCGGCCCGTACGGCCGGCCCCAGGTACTCCCAGCAGCCGACGGGATCCGCCCGCACCGCCGTCCCGGAGACCGGGAAGAGCCTCCGCCCGGGGTCCACGCAGACCTCCTCGGCGCCGAAGCGCCGCGCGAGTTCGGCCCCGTACGCCTCGGAGGTGAAGACGGCGTCCACCCGGCCGGTCACCGCGCCCCGGAAGACGGCCATGTGGGCCTCCCAGACGGCCGGGTCGTGCACGTCGACCGGAATGTCGTCCACCGCGCCCACGACCCGCGCCTCGGGGTGCGCCTCCCGCATCCAGGCGACCCGGTCGGCCAGCGGCACCGACTCCACGGAGGCCGCGCACACCAAAACGGTCAGCCGCTCGCACTGGTCCTGAGCGGTGCGCACCAGGTGGTGGTGGCCGGCGTGCGGCGGATAGAACTTGCCGAGGACCAGCCCGTGCCCGTAGCGCCTCATGCCGTCGCCTCCAGGGCCGTACGGCCGCCCCGCGCCGCCAGGCTCCGCCGCCAGCCGAGCAGCCCCGCCACGCAGAGGGCCAGGAAGCCGACGTACAGGACGGAGGTGAGGTAGAGCCCCTTGTGGGCGTAGAGCGGGACGTAGAGGAGGTCGGCGGCGATCCACAGCCACCAGGACTCGACGAGCTTGCGGCACTGGCCGTAGGTGGCCATCAGCGAGAGGCCGGTGGTGGCGGCGTCCCAGAACGGGACGGTGGAGTCGGTGGCCCGGCTCAGCAGCACGGTGAGGGCGAGGATCCCCACCGCCCCCGCCGCGCTCAGCCAGACCCACTCGGTGCGTGTGGTGCGGCGCACCGGCAGGGCTGCGGCGGTTCCCGGTCCACCCCCGTGGGTCCAGGACCACCAGCCGTACGCGGCGAGGCCGATGAAGACGATCTGCAGCCCGGCGTCGGCGTACAGGCCGGCCTGGGCGAAGAGGAAGATGAAGAAGATGTTGTTGGCGATGCCGATCGGCCAGTTGGCGATGTGCTGCCGGGCGACCAGCCAGACGCATACGGCGCCGGTGGCGAAGCCGAGCACCTCGGTCCAGCTCATGGTCCAACTCATGCCGAACCCTCACCCCCCTTTATAGTCAGACTGACTATAAACCCTGCCCGGGGGCGGGACAAGGGGAAACAGACAAGGGAGAGCAGGGGCGGCAAGGGAAAGAGCCCGCAGCGCCTTCCGGCACTGCGGGCTCTTCCTCGGATCGCGATCAGCGGTCGCTGATCAGGGATTGCTACAGACCGACCTCGCGCATGAGCATGCCGACCTCGGTGTTGGTCAGGCGGCGCAGCCAGCCGGACTTCTGGTCGCCCAGCTCGATCGGCCCGAAGGAGGTCCGTACGAGCTTCTCGACCGGGAATCCGGCCTCCGCCATCATGCGGCGGACGATGTGCTTGCGGCCCTCGTGGAGGGTCACCTCGACCAGGTAGTTCTTGCCGACCTGGTCGACGACGCGGAAGTGGTCGGCGCGGGCGTAGCCGTCCTCCAGCTCGATGCCGTCCTTGAGGCGCTTGCCGATCTCACGCGGCAGCGGGCCGGTGATCGCGGCGACGTACGTCTTCTTCACGCCGTACTTCGGGTGCGTGAGGCGGTGGGCCAGCTCGCCGTGGTTGGTGAGCAGGATGATGCCCTCGGTCTCGGTGTCGAGCCGGCCGACGTGGAAGAGACGCGTCTCACGGTTGGTGACGTAGTCGCCGAGGCACTGGCGGCCGTCCGGGTCCTCCATCGTGGAGACGACACCGGCCGGCTTGTTCAGCGCGAAGAAGAGGTACTGCTGGGTGGCGACGGTCAGGCCGTCCACCTTGATCTCGTCCTTCGGCAGGACGCGCTTGCCCTGCTCCAGCACGATCTCGCCGTTGACCTCGACACGGGCCTGCTCGATCAGCTCCTCGCAGGCGCGGCGCGAGCCCATGCCGGCACGGGCGAGCACCTTCTGCAGTCGCTCGCCCTCCTCCTCGGCGCCCGGGAAGGTCTTGGGGGTCTTGATCTCGGGCTTGTCCGCGTACCGGTCGCGCACGCGCTCCTCGATCCGCGCTTCCAGCTCACGCGGGCGGGACTGGCCGCTGCGGCTGCCCGGACCGCGGCGCGGGCCGCCGGCTCCGCCGATGCCGGGGGTCCTGGAGGTCTTGGGGCCGCCCTTGGCGCCACCGCGCGCGGCCGCGCCACGGGCGCCGGAGCCACCCCGGCCGGCGTCAGCCGCGCCGCGGGCACCGCCGCCGCCGGCCTTGGCACCGCCACGGCCGTTGCGCTCGCCCTCGGGGCCCACGTCGTAGCGGCGCTCCTCGGGGCGCGGGTTGCGCGGGCGCTGCGGCGCGCCCTGGTCGCGGTCGCGCTCTCGCGAGCCGCCCGTGCCGGAGCCGCCGGCGCCACCGCGGTAGCCGCCACCGCTGCCGCTGCTGGAGCCGCCGCGGTAGCCACCGCCACCGCTGGAGCTGCCGCCGCTGGAGCCGCGGTAGCCACCGCCGCCGCTGGAGCTGCCGCCGCCGGAGCCGCGGTAGCCGCCGCCCGCGCCGGAGCCGCCGCCGCGGGGGGAGTTACCGCGCCCGCCGCCACCGCCGCCGCTGTTCCTGTTGGCACCGCCGCTGTTCCTGTTGGCGCCGCCGTTGCCGCTGCCGTTGCTTCGCATCAAAGTTCCGTCGTCTTGTCGTCTTCATCGGTGTCCGGTGCGTCCGGATCGAACGACGGAACACCCTCTTGCGTCTCGGCTTCGATCGCGTCCGCCTCGGGGAGAAAGGGCGCGAGCTCCGGGAGCTCGTCCAGGCCGCGCAGGCCCATCCGCTCCAGAAAGTAGTTCGTCGTCCTGTACAGGATCGCACCTGTTTCGGGTTCCGTCCCCGCCTCCTCCACCAGAGCCCGCTGGAGGAGGGTCCGCATGACCCCGTCACAGTTCACTCCGCGGACCGCCGAGACACGTGATCGGCTCACCGGCTGGCGGTACGCGACGACCGCCAGCGTCTCCAGAGCCGCCTGTGTGAGCCGGGCCTGCTGGCCGTCCAGTACGAAGCCCTCGACCGCCGGGGCGTACCGGGCCCGCGAGTAGAAGCGCCATCCCCCGGCGACCAGGCGCAGCTCGAAGCCCCGGCCTGCGCTCGTGTACTCGTCGGCCAGCTCACGCAGCGCGTCCGCGACCTGGCGCGGGGTGCGTGCCAGCACCTTGGCGAGGTGCGCCTCCGTCGCCGGCTCGTCCACGACCATGAGTACGGCTTCCAGCGCCGGCTTCAGCGCCAGCGCGGCCACGTCGCCCACGTCGCCCGCGTCGTCCATGTCGCCCGGGTCTCTCATTCCTTGACCTCCACGATCTGGTCGAACTCGTCGGTCACGGTCGGCATGCCGTCGCCGTCCCCGCCGCTCCAGCGCACGGTGAGGGTCCTCAGGGGCTCCTCCTGCTCCAGGACCACCGCCTTCTCCCGGTAGAGCTCCAGGAGGGCCAGGAAGCGCGCGACGACGGTGAGGGTGTCCTCGGCGTCCTCGGTGAGCTCCTGGAAGGTGGCCTCGCCGCGGGCCTTGAGGATCCGTACGACCAGCCCCGCCTGCTCCCGCACGCTGACGAGCGGGGCGTGGATGTGGCCCACGTACACCTGGGGTCTGGCCTTGGGCTGCATGGCCTTGACGGCGAGGCGGGCGAAACCCTCCGGGCCGATGCTGATGACGACCTCGGGCAGCAGCTCGGCGTGGTGCGGCTCCAGGCCGACCGTGCGGGCATACCGCTTGCCCTCGGCTTCCGCCCGGCCCTCGAAGATCTCCGCGATCTGCTTGTACGCCCGGTACTGGAGCAGGCGCGCGAAGAGCAGGTCCCGCGCCTCCAGCAGGGCGAGGTCGCCCTCGTCCTCCACCTCGGCGGCCGGCAGCAGCCGGGCGGCCTTCAGGTCGAGCAGCGTGGCGGCGACGACGAGGAACTCGGTGGTCTGGTCCAGGTCCCAGTCGGGGCCCATGGCGCGGATGTGGGCCATGAACTCGTCGGTGACCTGGGACAGCGCGACCTCGGTGACGTCGAGCTTGTGCCGCGAGATCAGCTGGAGCAGGAGGTCGAAGGGCCCCTCGAAGTTGGCGAGCCGGAGGGTGAACCGCCCGTCGCCTCCCGCGGGGCCCTCGATGCCGGCGGCCCCGGCCCCGTCCGGTACGGGCTCGGCGGCTACCGGCTCGGCCGGTACGGACTCGGCCGGTACGGGTCCAGCAGGTACGGGTCCAGCGGGTACGGGCTCGGCGGCTACTGGCTCAGCCCGTACGGGCTCCTCAGCGGCCCGGTGCTCCCCCGTGGCCCCGTGGCCCTGCTCGGGCTCCTCAGCGGGCTCCGCCCCTTCCTCGGCCGGCAGGCGCCGCACGGGAGGCGCTGGCGGGCTTGCGGGGTCCTCGGCCGGCGTACCGACACCGGGACCGGGACCGGGGCCACGTCCCAGCGGTCGGCGGGGCGGTCGGCCGGATTGGGCGGGGAGGGGCATCGCGGTCCAGGGGGGTGCGCACGGGCGGGGTACGGATACGACCGCCGGGTCAGCGGCCGCGCAGTCGCCGTACGAGGATGCTCGCGTCGCCCCGGGATTCGAGGTCGGCGAGGACGACCGCGACCGCCTCACGGACGATACGCCCCCGGTCGACCGCCAGGCCGTGCTCCCCGCGCAGCACCAGCCGCGCGTGTTCCAGGTCCATGAGCTCCTCGGCGGAGACGTAGACCGTGATCTTCTCGTCGTGCCGCTCGCGCCCGCTGGGCCGCCGGTTGGCGCCCCGGCCCTGGCCCTTGACCCGCCGCTCCGGCTGGGCGGCTCCGTTGACCGGCCCGCCCGGCACGCCGGGACCACCCGGCCCGCCCGGTCCGGCAGAACCTTCCTGCGGCCTCCTGGGCGCGCCCACGACGGGCTCCGTGCCTGCCTCCGCCTCCCGGCCGCGGCCCTCCCCCGACGTGCCCTGCGCCGAACCGGCCGAGTGCTCCGCGGCAGGCGCTTCCGCCGCCCCCCGTCGCGGCGAGGAGGACTGGAGTGCCATCCCGCCGGTCGTTCGGAACAGCTCGTCGGCTCCGGGCAGACTCACTCGGCGTGACACCGGGCGAGCACCTCCCTGGCGAGCTGTCGGTAGGCGGCGGCGCCGACGGAGTTGGAGGCGTACGTCGTGATCGGCTCACCGGCGACCGTGGTCTCCGGGAAGCGCACCGTGCGGCCGATGACCGTGTGGTAGACGTGGTCGTCGAAGGCCTCGACGACGCGCGCCAGCACCTCGCGGCTGTGCACCGTACGGGAGTCGTACATGGTGGCGAGGATGCCGTCGAGCTCCAGCTCCGGGTTGAGCCGCTCCTGCACCTTCTCGATGGTCTCGGTCAGCAGCGCCACACCGCGCAGCGCGAAGAACTCGCACTCCAGCGGGACGATCACCTTGTGAGCCGCCGTCAGGGCGTTGACGGTGAGGAGGCCGAGCGAGGGCTGACAGTCGATCACGATGTAGTCGTAGTCGGCCATCAGGGGCTTGAGCGCCCGCTGCAGCGTGGACTCGCGCGCGACCTCGCTCACCAACTGCACTTCGGCGGCGGACAGGTCGATGTTGCTCGGCAGCAGGTCCATGTTGGGGACCGCCGTCTTGAGCAGCACCTCGTCGGCCGACATGCCCCGCTCCATGAGCAGGTTGTAGACCGTCAGGTCGAGTTCCATCGGGTTCACGCCGAGGCCCACGGACAGCGCGCCCTGCGGGTCGAAGTCGACGAGCAGCACGCGGCGCCCGTACTCGGCGAGCGCGGCGCCCAGGTTGATGGTCGACGTGGTCTTGCCCACGCCGCCCTTCTGGTTGCACATCGCGATGATCTTCGCCGGACCGTGGTCGGTCAGCGGACCCGGGATCGGGAAGTAGGGCAGCGGGCGTCCGGTCGGGCCGATCCGCTCACGGCGCTGGCGGGCAGCGTCGGGGGCGAGAGTGGCCGCGTACTCGGGGTCCGGCTCGTACTCCGCGTCGGGGTCGTAGAAGTGCCCCTCGGGCACATTGTCGTAGTCGGCGAAACCAGTGGGCTTTTCGCCGCTCAGGTCGCCGGCCCTGGAGTTCACGTCTAGGCCGTCCATGCTCTTTCGGGGCGTCGTCATGTGCTGGTGGTTTGCGAAGGTGCGGACCGCGACGGAGCCGACAGCTTCGAGTCCGACTGGGCCCTGGCCCGGCGCAGGCACACCTGCTTGACCACCTCCAGGAGCAAATGTCGACTCATTCACAAGTCGTCTTACCTCCTCGGACGTGACCAGGACACTTATCGATAGGTCAGCGTGGCACCATGCCGACGGTTGGCGACTCTATGGCGTGTCACCACTCAGCGGCAACACAATCCGCCGGACCCGGCAGGATGTGTCGGCAACCGAACACCACTCTGTCAAGGGCGTGCGGGCTGCCACTGCGAAGTTTCGCGGGTGTGCGAAAGGGTTAAAGGGTTACGTTCGAGGCGAGTTGGGCCGCTCCGCCGGTCCCCCCGCCAACGCGTCCGGCCGGACCTTGGGGGCAAGGTCCGGCCGGATACGTGAGATTGACGTCAGTCGTTGACGCTTCAGCCGAGCAGCGCGCTCAGCTCAAGGGTCTTCAGACCGTGCGCCTCGGCGACGGGGCCGTAAACGACCTGGCCCTCATGGGTGTTGAGGCCCAGCGCGAGCGCGGGGTCGCGACGCAGCGCCTCGACCCAGCCGAGGTTCGCGAGCTGCACGATGTAGGGCAGCGTGGCGTTCGTCAGCGCGTAGGTGGAGGTGTTCGGCACCGCGCCCGGCATGTTGGCGACGCAGTAGAAGACCGAGTTGTGGACCATGAAGGTCGGCTCGGCGTGGGTGGTCGGACGGGAGTCCTCGAAGCAGCCGCCCTGGTCGATCGCAATGTCGACAAGGACACTTCCGGGCTTCATCCGGGAGACGAGCTCGTTGGTGACCAGCTTCGGGGCCTTCGCACCCGGGATCAGCACGGCGCCGATGACGAGGTCGGCCTCCAGCACGGCCTTCTCCAGCTCGAAGGCGTTGGAGACGATCGTCTGGATCTTGGTGCCGAAGATCTTGTCGGCCTCGCGGAGCTTGTTGATGTCGCGGTCGAGCAGGGTCACGTGGAAGCCCATGCCGATGGCGATCTGCGCCGCGTTCCAGCCGGAGACGCCGCCGCCGATGACGACGGCCTTGCCGGCCGTGGTGCCGGGCACGCCGCCCGGGAGCACGCCGCGGCCGCCGGCCGACCGCATCAGGTGGTAGGCGCCGACCTGCGGGGCCAGGCGGCCCGCGACCTCGGACATCGGGGCGAGGAGCGGCAGCGCGCGGTTGGCGAGCTCCACCGTCTCGTACGCGATGGCGGTGGTGCCGGACTCCAGCAGGGCGTCCGTGCACTCGCGGGAGGCCGCGAGGTGCAGGTAGGTGAAGAGGGTCTGGTCCTTGCGGAGGCGGTGGTACTCCTCGGCGATCGGCTCCTTGACCTTCAGCAGCAGGTCGGCCGTGGCCCAGACCTCGTCGGCGGTGCCGAGGATCTCGGCGCCGGCGGAGACGTACTCGGCGTCCGTGATCGAGGAACCCACACCGGCGTTCTGCTCGACGAAGACCTGGTGGCCGCCCCGGACCAGCTCATGCACGCCGGCGGGCGTGATGGCGACCCGGAACTCGTTGTTCTTGACCTCGCGGGGGATGCCGACCTTCATCGTCGATCACGGTCCTTGGCTCAGGGGATTTTTTGGGGCAATGACATACATACCCGCCCACAAGAACGCGCAACGGGATGCACCACAGGATGACGTGGTGGAGCCAGTCTAATGAAGGATGAGGCGCTGTCTAGCCTTGCAAACGAATAATCTCAGTCGGAAGTACTGCGGATTTCGCAGGCTGCGGGGTCATCTCCCAGCAATCTGTCGGCCGCGGATCGGTGCAGCCTCGCCGCCGCCGGGTCGCCGAGCCGGTCCAGCGTGTCGGCCAACCGCACCTGGAGCGCGGCCTGAAGCCGCTGGTCCCCCGCCTTGCGCGCCAGTTCCACGGCCTCCCGGCAGGTGTGCAGGGACTCCTCCGGCCGGCCGGCGTATTCCTGGATCCGCGCCATCTCGCTCAACGCCTTTGCCTGACCCGGGACATCGGCGAGCTTGCGGTACCCGGCCGCCGCGGCGCGCCAGCTGCGCAGCGCGTCCCCGTACCGGCCCGCGTACGTGTGGACGTTGCCGAGCCGCCCGTACAGGCGGGCCTCGTCCGCCCGTTCACCCCGGGCCAGGGCCTGGGCGAGGGCCCGGCCGAACCAGTCGCAGGCCCGGTGCCAGTCCCCCATCTCCTGGTAGGCGCCGCCTACGGATTCCATCGCGCGGCCCGTCGCGTACGGGTCCTTCGCGGCCCGTCCGGCGTCCAGCGCGGCCCGGTAGCGGTCGAGGGCCTCCTGCGTCCGGCCAGTCTCGGCGTCCAGGTCGGCCAGGTTCAGCAGGGCGGCGGCCTGCTCCCGGTGCAGCTCGCGGCGCTCGGCCACGTCCAGGACGAGCCGGTGCAGCCCGTACAGCTCGGGGGCGGCCTCGGCGGTGCCTCGGTGAGCGGCCAGGGCCCGTACGAGGGCGGCGACCAGCCGCCTGGCCAGGGTGTCCAGCTCGCCGTCGGCCACGGCCAGGGAGGCCGCCGCGGACAGCGCCGGCAGCCGCGTGTTCAGCCAGGTCGCCGCCGCCCGGCGGTCGGGGAAGCGCAGCGCGCGCGGGAAGCCGTCCAGCTGCTCGGGTCCGCCGAAGCGGGGGCCCTCGTCCGCGTCCGCCATGGCCCGGCAGGAGTGGAGCAGCCGCACGGTGCGCTCCAGCATCCGGGCCCGCGCCAGCTGGACCTCGGCGGGGCGCTCCTTGGCTTCGAGCAGTGCCTGGAGGAGCGGAGCGAGGCAGCCGGGCAGCAGGAACAGCCCGTCCTGGGCATGCCGTACGAGGCCCAGCCCGGCGAAATCGTCCAGGGTGGACTGGGCGGCGGCCACGGAGCAGCCGGCCAGGGCCGAGGCGGTGTGCGAGTCGATGACGCCGGCGGGGGCCAGCGGCAGCAGCCGCAGGGTCCGCTGGGCGGGCTGGGGCAGGGACTCGTAGACGAGCCGGAAGCCGCGCGCGAGCGGCCCGCCGGTGCTGGCGGGCATGTCGTGCAGCTGCTTGGCCACATCGGCCACGGATGCCTTGGGATGGGCGGCGAGCCAGCCGCCCACGAGGCTGAGCGCGGCGGGCTGGCCCCCGCACTCCTCGGCGAGCGTCTCGGCGGCGCGGGGGTCGGCGGTGACCCGGGTGTCCCCGATGCGCTGTACGAGCATCTCGACGGCGGAGGGCGTGTCCAGGCCGCCGAGGGTGCAGGGCCGTACGTCGGGGATCCCGGTAAGGGGGCCCTCGGCGGTGACCACGACCAGGCACTCGGGGGTGTCGGGCAGCAGCGCGTCGACCTGGTGCGGGTCGGCGGCGTCGTCGACGAGGATGATCACGCGCCGGCCGGTGAGCGCGCCGCGCAGGGCGGAGCTCAGCTCGTCCTCCCCCGCCCCGGCGGCCGTGTGCTGCCCCAGCCCTTCGAGCAGGCCCCGGACGGCGCGCTCGGTGTCGACGCGCTGCCCGCCGGGAGTGGTCAGCCGGGTCCGGAGCACCCCGTCGGGGTACTGGCCGGCGACCTCGCGCACGAACGCCTCGGCCAGTGCGGTGCGCCCGGACCCGGGCCGCCCGGCGATGAGCAGCACCCGGGCCCGCGGCGCCTTGGCCTTGCGGCCCGAGAGGGTGTCGAGCCCGGTCCGTGCGATGTCCTCGCGCAGCTCCTTGAGCTCACGCCGCCGCCCGACGAAATCCGTCACGGATCCGCTCCTCTCCCTGCTTCGGGTTGCGAGCGTAGTTCACACAGAGCGACGACCCGGGTGGAGCGCGGCGGGCAAATCCCCCAATCGGATCAGCGGATGGTCACACCGATGGCATTCGCCGGGCGAACCCGCCCGGCTACGCCTCGTACGGGCGGGCCGGCCAGGGGGCGACGGCGGGGCGCAGCGCGTCCAGGCCGTCGCCCGCGAGGGCGGCGGAGACCGCCAGCACACCCGCCACCAGTCCCGGATTGCCCAGCCGCCCCTCCAGCACGCCGGTCACCAGCTCCGCCAGCGGAACCCTGGCGATCTGCATGTCCGACTCCTCCTCGGAGGCCGCGTACCGCGCTCCCTCCGCCTCCGACAGCTGCCGCGCCAGGAAGACCCGTACCGCTTCGTCCGACCCCCCGGGCGAGGAGAAGAAGTCGACCAGCACCCGCCAGTCCTCCGCCTTGACGTGCGCCTCCTCGTACAGCTCCCGCTGGGCCGCGTGCAGCGGGTTCTCCCCCTGCACGTCCAGCAGCCCCGCCGGGAGCTCCCACAGCCGCTGCCGCACCGGGTGCCGGAACTGGCTCAGCACGAGCACCCGCTGCTGCTCGTCCAAGGCCAGTACGCACACCGAACCGGGGTGCACCTGGTAGTCGCGCCGGACCACCGCGCGGTCCGGCATGCGGACCTGGTCCGAGCGGACCGCCGTCTTCGCACCCTGGAACGGGGTTCGCGAGGCGACGATTTCCCACGACTCCGGGGTGTCCTCGATGCCGCCGTCGTTGCCGCTGTCGTTGCCCATGGCCATGGCCAGTACCTTCCCGAGAACATGAAAACAGCCGGGGCACGATCCGTGCCCCGGCTGCCTACGTTATGCGGTCGGCCCTTACTTGGCGGCCTGCTGCCGCTCGACGGCGGCCTTGACCAGACCGGCGAAGAGCGGGTGCGGGCGCGTCGGGCGCGAGCGCAGCTCCGGGTGGGCCTGGGTGGCCACCAGGTAGGGGTGCACCTCGCGCGGGTACTCGACGTACTCGACCAGCTTGTTGTCCGGGGAGGTGCCGGAGAAGACGAGGCCCGCCTTCTTCTCCAGTTCGCCGCGGTAGGCGTTGTTCACCTCGTAGCGGTGCCGGTGGCGCTCGTCCACGTACGCCTGGTCGCCGTAGACCTCGCGCACGATGGAACCCTCGGCCAGCTTCGCCGGGTACATGCCCAGGCGCATGGTGCCGCCCAGGTCGCCCGCGCCCTCGACGAAGGCCAGCTGCTCCTCCATGGTCGAGATGACCGGGTGCGGGGTGGACGCGTCGAACTCGGTGGAGTTGGCGTCCGCGATGTCCGCGAGGTTGCGCGCGGCCTCGATGACCACGCACTGCAGACCCAGGCACAGGCCCAGCAGCGGGATCTTGTTCTCGCGGGCGTAGGTGATCGCGCCGACCTTGCCGTTGACACCTCGGTCGCCGAAGCCGCCGGGGACGCAGATCGCGTCCACGTCACTCAGCTGGGCCGCGGCGTCGGCCGGGGTCTTGCAGTCGTCGGAGGTGACCCACTTGATGTTGACGCGGGCCTTGTTGGCGAAACCTCCGGCGCGCAGCGCCTCGGTCACCGACAGGTAGGCGTCGGGCAGGTCGATGTACTTGCCGACGAGCGCGACGCTGACCTCGTGCTCGGGGTTGTGGACGCGGTCCAGGAGGTCTTCCCAGACCCTCCAGTCCACGTCGCGGAAGGGCAGGTCGAGCTTGCGCACGACGTACGCGTCCAGGCCCTCGGTGTGCAGCACCTTCGGGATGTCGTAGATCGACTTGGCGTCGATGGCGGCGACCACGGCCGCCTCGTCCACGTCGCACATCAGCGAGATCTTGCGCTTGATGGAGGTCGGCACCTCGCGGTCGGCACGCAGCACGATCGCGTCGGGCTGGATGCCGATGTTGCGCAGGGCCGCGACGGAGTGCTGGGTGGGCTTGGTCTTGAGCTCGCCGGAGGGGCCGATGTAGGGCAGCAGCGAGATGTGCACGACGAAGACGTTGTCGCGGCCGACCTCGTGGCGGACCTGCCGGACGGTCTCCAGGAAGGGCAGCGACTCGATGTCACCGACCGTGCCGCCGACCTCGGTGATGACGACGTCGACGTCGTCGGTCGCCATCCGCCGGATGCGGTGCTTGATCTCGTTGGTGATGTGCGGGATGACCTGCACGGTGTCACCGAGGTACTCGCCGCGCCGCTCCTTGGCGATGACCTGCGAGTAGACCTGGCCGGTGGTGACGTTGGCCGAGCCGTCGAGGTCGACGTCGAGGAAGCGCTCGTAGTGGCCGATGTCCAGGTCGGTCTCGGCGCCGTCGTTGGTGACGAACACCTCGCCGTGCTGGAACGGGTTCATGGTGCCGGGGTCGACGTTCAGGTACGGGTCGAGCTTCTGCATCGTGACCCGAAGACCGCGCGCCTTCAGCAGCGCACCCAGGCTGGAGGCCGTCAGGCCCTTGCCGAGGGAGGAGGCGACACCCCCGGTGACGAAGATGTGCTTGGTCGTCATGGCTGTGCTGTTTCGAAAAGCAGCGGGCGGCATCGCCAAGAGGGGGCTCCCGTGGTCGCGAAGTGAGGTGCGTCCGGCACCGGCCACCGTCGAACCGGAAGGGTCTCGGGGGGCGCCGAAGCTGCGGTTTCGGGGCTCCTGATTCGCACAGGCAGACCACCGGTCCACGGGGTACCAGCCTATCAGCGCCCGGGCCGGTCCGCCTCCGGCCACGCGGCGGGGGCCTCCGTGCCGCACCGCCGACGTGACGGACAAGCCGCTCACCCGTTTGGCGGAGCCGCATTCTTGTCAGGATTAAGGGATCACTAGGGTGCAGTCATATCCTGCTCGGATATTGCACACATCGCCGCCGAGCAGACCGGCAGACGGCCAGATGGAGCCGGCATACGGAATCATGGGCTGCACGCGGGCATCCCTGCACACAGGAGTCCCGCGCAACCGCAATGCAAGCGCCCTTCGGGGCGGACGTGGCCGTTCGACTGGAGATGCAACGTGTCCGGGCGCATCGAGGATTACGCACTGATCGGGGACATGCAGACCGCAGCGTTGGTCTGCCGGGACGGGGCCGTGGATTGGCTCTGCCTGCCCCGTTTCGACTCCCATGCCGTCTTCGCGAGCATCCTCGGCACCGAGGATCACGGCTTCTGGCGGGTCGGCCCGGCCTACCCGGCCGGCTCCGAGGCTCCGCATGCCACTCGCCGCAGCTACCGCGGTGACTCGCTGGTGCTGGAGTCGGAGTGGGACACCCCACGCGGCACGGTCCGCGTCATCGACTTCATGCCGCCGCGCGAGGACCACGCCCCGCAGCTGATCCGCATCGTGGAGGGCGTCAGCGGGCGCGTCCCGATGCGGTCCGCGCTGCGCATGCGGTTCAGCTACGGACGCGTCGTGCCCTGGGTGCACAAGGTGGACGGGCGCACCGTCGCCGTCGCCGGCCCGGACTCCGTGTGGCTGGACACCGAGGCGCAGACGTACGGCAAGGACCTGACGACCTACTCCGACTTCACGGTCGGGCCGGGCGACCGGATGGCCTTCAGCATCAGCTGGCAGCGCTCGCACCGCGGCGCCCCGGAGGCTCCGGACGCCGAGGCGGCCCTGGAGGCCACCACCGAGTTCTGGCGCGAGTGGGTCGAGCAGTGCACGTACCACGGTCCCTACCGGGAAGCCGTGGTGCGCTCCCTGATCACGCTCAAGGGCCTGACGTACGGCCCCACCGGCGGGATCGTCGCCGCGCCGACCACCTCCCTCCCGGAGGAGATCGGCGGCGTCCGGAACTGGGACTACCGCTACACCTGGCTGCGCGACGCCGCCATCACCCTCTCCTCGCTGCTGCGCACCGGCTACCGCGAGGAGGCCCGTGCCTGGCGCGAGTGGCTGCTGCGCGCGGTGGCCGGCGACCCCGAGAACCTGCAGATCATGTACGGGATCGCGGGTGAGCGCGAGCTCGGCGAGACCGAGCTGGACTGGCTGCCCGGTTACGAGAACTCCCGCCCGGTCCGCGTCGGCAACGGGGCCGCGGGCCAGCTCCAGCTGGACGTGTACGGCGAGGTCACCGAGGCCCTGCACCTGGGCCACATGACGGGCCTGGCCCGCAGTGACTACGCCTCGCTGCTCCAGCTGAAGCTGATCCGCTACCTGGAGACCCACTGGGACCAGCCGGACGAGGGCATCTGGGAGGTGCGCGGCCCGCGCCGCCACTTCGTGCACTCGAAGGTGATGGCCTGGGTGGCCGTGGACCGCACGATCAAGCTGATCGAGAGCGGCGACGCGGACGGCCCGCTGGACCGCTGGCGCGAGCTGCGCGACGAGATCCACCAGGACGTGTGCGAGAAGGGCTACGACAAGGAGCGCAACACCTTCACCCAGTCGTACGGGTCGAAGGAGCTGGACGCCTCCCTGCTGCTGATTCCGCAGATGGGCTTCCTGCCGCCGGACGACAAGCGGGTCATCGGCACCATCGAGGCGATCCAGCGCGAGCTGTCCACGTCCGACGGTTTCATCCTGCGCTATCCGACGGCGGGCGAGGAGGCCGGCGTGGACGGCCTGGAGGGCGACGAGGGGGCTTTTCTCGCGTGCTCCTTCTGGATGGCCGACGACCTGGCGATGATCGGGCGGGTCGATGAGGCACGGCGGCTGTTCGAGAAGCTGCTGGCGCTGCGCAACGACGTGGGGCTGCTGGCGGAGGAGTGGGATCCGCGGCTCCAGCGGCAGGTGGGCAACTTCCCGCAGGCCTTCAGTCACGTTCCGCTCATCGACACGGCGCTGCGGCTGACGGCGAGCGGGGCGTACGGGGGCTAGCGGTACGGCTAGCGGCGCGTACGGAGGCTGCCGGGCGGGCCCCGAGCACGTCCTGGGGGCTCTGCCCGAGGGCCGCGGCCCCGGGATGCCCTGGGCGGGGCCTCCGCCTAGCCTGAGGGGGTCCTGCGCCCTTCCCGGAAGGCGGCGGCCATGGCTTTCCCCTCGAAGGCGGGCACGGCGCTGGCCGAGCTCCGCGAGGACCTCGCGGGGGCGGTCTTCGCTCCGGGCGACAGCGGCTACGAAGAGGCCCGGACCGTCTTCAACGCCATGATCGACCGGCGGCCGGCGGTGATCGCCCGGTGCGAGCACGAGGCGGACGTCGTCACCGCCGTCCGCTTCGCCCGCGATCTGGACCTTTCGATCGCGGTCCGCGGCGGCGGCCACAGCGTGGCCGGGATGGGGCTGGGGGACGCGGCCCTCGTCATCGACCTGCGCCGGATGCACGGGGTGGTGGTCGATCCGGCGGCCCGGACGGTGCGGGTGGGCGGCGGCGCCACCATGAGCCACCTGGACCGGGCCTGCGAGCCGCACCGACTGGCGACGACCGGCGGGCGGAGCTCGACCATCGGTGTCGGCGGGTTCGTGCTGGGCGGCGGCTCGGGCTGGCTGGACCGGAAGTTCGGCCTGGCGGTGGACAACCTCCTCGCCGTCGAGCTGGTCACCGCCGACGGCAGCACGCTCACGGCGAGCACCGAGGAGCATCCGGAGCTGTTCTGGGCCCTGCACGGCGGCGGCGGCAACTTCGGGGTGGCGACGGCGCTGACCCTGCGCCTGCACGAGCTGCCGCACATGTCGATCGCGTACGTCCTGTACCTGCCGGAGCACGGGCCGGAGGTGGTCCGCAGGTTCCGGGACCTCATCGAGTCCGGGCCGCCGGAGGCGAGCGGCGCGGCCCTCTACCTGACCGGCCCGCCCGGGGAGTCCGTACCGCCGCACCTGGTCGGACAGCCGCTGAGCGGCGTGCTGCTGACCTACGCGGGTCCCGAGGACGGGCTGCGGCGGCTCGCCGGGCCGCTGCTGGCGCTGCCGCACGTGTCCGAGACCGTCACGGCCCTGCCCTACGCCGATCTGCAGTGCATGACCGATGACCCGCAGGGGATGCGGAACCACTGGTCGGCGGAGTGCCTGACCGGGGCGCCCGACGCGTTCGTGGACGTCTTCTGCGGCCTCGGCGGGACCATGCCGGTGCCTACGGGCACCCGGCACCTCCTGTGGCCGCAGGGCGGCGCCGTCGCCGCCGGCCCGGCCGGATACCCGGTGCCGTACCGCGGCGCGCCCTGGGCCGTGCACCCGTTCGGCATTTGGGAGGACCCGGTGGACGACGAGCGGATCCGCCGGTGGGTGGACGGCGTACGCGCCGCCGTCCAGCCCTGGTCCACCGGCGCGGTCCACCTCAACCTCACGGGGAACGAGGGCTCGCGGCGGCTGGTGGCCGGGCTGGGCGAGGAGAACATGCGCCGCCTGGGCGAGGTGAAGCGCGCGTACGACCCGGACAACGTCTTCCGCTTCAACCACAACATCAGGCCCACCTGAGGCAGGTGGGCCTGATGTCCGGCGGTGCGGGCGGTGTTCACGCGGGCGTGAGCGGCATCCTCACGTGACCTGCGTCGTCACCTGAGCCGCATCCTCACCTCGCATCCTCACGTGAGCGCGTCGATCACCTCGCGCGCCGCCCGCTCGCCCTCGGTGGCGCCGCCCTCCATGAACCCCTGGAAGTCGTAGCTGGTGTGCTCGCCGCCGATGTGGATGTTGCCCTGCGCGGTGCCCTCGTACTGGGCGTAGCGGTGCAGGTATCCGGTGGGCCAGTACGAGTACGCCCCCAGCGCGTACGGGCTGCGGTGCCATGCCGAGAGCTGGGCGCGCCCGTTCCAGACCGCCTTGGTACCGGGGTAGAAGGCGTCGATGCCGGTGAGCATGCGCTTGGCGAGGTCGCGGACGTAGGGGTCGGACTCGGTGGCGAAGGGGGTGGCCGGGGTGAGGGAGGCGGCGAGGCTGCCGGCCCCGTACTGGAGCAGGATGCCGCCGCTGCCGGGCTGCACCTTGGTGGTGTCCCAGGTCTGCTGGACGTAGGAGTCGGTGAAGCAGTCCCCGGCGGACACGCCCGGCCAGGCTCCGGTGCCGCGCCACGGCCGCGCGGTGAACTGCATGTTCAGCTTGGTGCAGTGGCCCATCCGGGCGTCGCGCAGGAGGTTGCGCATGAGCGGGTCGAAGCCCGCACCGGCGGTGTCCACGCGTTTGAGGACGGGGAGCGGCAGACACAGGACGGTGTGGTCCGCGGTCACGGTGCGGATCGCCCCGGAGTCGTTGAAGGTGAGGGTCTGGGTGCCGTCGGCGTTGGCGCGTACGGCGACGAGCTCGCGGCCCATGACCAGGCAGCCGGCCGGGAGCGCCGCGGCGATGGCGTTCGGCAGCTGGTCGTTGCCGCCGGTGATGTGGTAGCGCTCGTTGGACAGGCCCCAGACGTTGAAGTGGCCGGGGTTGGGCTGATAGCCCATCAGGAGGACCAGGGCGAGGGCCGACTGCTGGTCGGTCTCGGCCCCGTACTCGACGTTGTAGGCCACGTCGATGAAGCGGCCGAGCTGGGAGCCGTGGCCGCCGGGGACCCGGGTCTCGATCCACTCGTAGATCGACATGTTGTCGAGGGCCGTGCCGGCGGGGGTGGTGCTGTTCCAGCTGACCTCGCCGGCCTCCTGGAGGTCGCGGTGCAGCCGTTGGAAAACGGCCTTGAAGTCCTCGTCGGCCTGGTGGCGCGGGTAGTACTCGCCGTTGAACCAGAGGACCTCCTCCGCTCCGGTGGGGCCGCCGCCGAGGAAGTCCTCGGTGGACAGCCCGAAGCGGCGGCACAGGGCCAGGATCTTCTTGTGGCTGGTGTCGATCAGCTCGCCGCCGATCTCGGAGGCCTGGCCGTGGGCCCAGTGGTCGCGCTGGCTCCACATCCGGCCGCCGACCCGGCTCGGGTTGGCCTCGTAGAGGGTGCAGGCGACGCCGGCGTCCTGGAGGGTGAGCGCGGCGGTCAGGCCCGAGATGCCGGCGCCGACCACGGCCACGCGGGCGGGGGTGACGCGCCGCTTGTCGGGCAGGGGCGCGGCGGCGTGGGCGGTCGCGGAGGAGGCGAGGGCGGTTCCGAGGCCGAGGGCGGCGGCGCGGCCGAAGAGTTGGCGGCGGGTGGAGCCGCGGACCTCCTCGGCGGGCAGTGCGAGCCTCCTGGCGGCGGCGTGTTCGGCGGCGAGCTGCCGCAGGGCGTGCATGACGGGGGTACGGGCCATGGCGGGGGCTCCTCAGACGTTCGCGGCGCTCGGGTCGGACGGCGCGGCGGGGATGGCGGGGTTCACAGGGGATGAAGGGTCGGACGGGGCGCCCGGGTCTGACGGGGCGCCCGGTTCCGAGGAGGTGCCCGGGCCGGACGGGGCGGTGTCGCCGGGGCGCTCGGCGGCGTCCTCCAGGACGATCCGGCCGATGATCTCGTACCGCTCGGGCGCCTTGGCCTTGAGCCAGAAGCCGAGGCCGAGCCCGCCCAGGAAGACGCCGCCGACGATCCACGGGATCAGGGTGAAGAAGACCGAACCGGCCGCGCTGCCCGCCGCGGTCTCCATGTTGAGCACGAGCAGGACCACGACGGCGGTCATGCCGACGCCGCCGAGCAGCGGGGCGGTCAGGGTCTTGAACCAGTGCCGGTCCTCCGGGTGGTTCTTGCGGAAGTACCCGATGACGGCGAAGGAGCACAGCGTCTGCACGATGAGGATGGCCATCGTGCCGAGGATCGCGAGCAGCGTGTAGAGGTGCAGGTACGGGTCCTGACCGCTGAGCCAGAAGCCGGCGACGAGCGCGGTGGCGATGGCGGTCTGCACCACGGAGGCGATGTAGGGGGATCCGTGCCGTGCGTGCGTGCGGCCGAGCTTCGGGGAGAGGAAGCCCTCGCGGCCGATGGCGTAGAGATAGCGGGCGGCGCACTGGTGGAAGGCCATCCCGCAGGCGAAGGAGCCGGTCAGCAGGAGCCACTGGAAGGCGTCGACCGCCCAGGCGCCGATGAAGGCCTGGGTGGGCGCGAAGAAGAGGTCGAGGGGGCTGGCGGACGCGGACAGCTCCACGGACTTGGCCAGGCCGTTGCCCGCGATGGCCATCCAGGAGACGTAGATGTAGAAGAGGCCGACGCCGACGACCGAGATGAGGGTGGCCCGGGGGATGACCCGCTTCGGGTCGCGCGACTCCTCCCCGTACATGGCGGTGGATTCGAAGCCCACCCAGGACCAGAAGGCGAAGAAGAGGCCGAGCCCTGCGGAGGTGCCGGTGAAGGCGTTCTTCGGGTTGACGGGTTCGAGCGGGATCCCGTCCGGACCGCCGCCGGCGATCAGGACCGCGGTGGCGACGGCGAACAGCACGGCGATCTCCGCGACGAGCATCACGCCGAGCGCCCGGGCGGTGAGGTTGATGTCGAAGTGCGCGAGGGCGGCGGTGACGGCCAGCATGGCCGCCGCGTAGAGCGCCCAGGGCAGGTCGATCCCGAACTGGTCCTGGACGGTGGTCTTGGCGAAGTAGGAGAACACTCCGACGATCGAGGCCTCGAAGACGATGTACGCGAGGACGGCCAGCATCCCCGAGGCCATTCCGGCGATCCGCCCCAGGCCGTGCGAGATGTATCCGTAGAAGGCGCCGGCGGCGGTGATGCGCTTGGCCATCGCGACGTAGCCGACGGCGAAGACGGTCAGGACGAGGGTCGCGAAGAGATAGCCGGCGGGGGCGCCGACGCCGTTTCCGAATCCGACCGCGATGGGGAGGTTGCCGGTCATGGCGGTGATGGGAGCGGCGGTGGCGACCGCCATGAACACGACGCCGACCAACCCGACCGAGTTGGCCTTCAGCCGCTGCACCTGCGGGATGGTGGCTGTCTCGGGCGACTTGCCGGGGTTGTCTCTGCTCATGGCGTCCTCTTCTGTGTGGAGGGCGCCACTCTCTCCCCGCGTGACGCAGACCACAATCGGCATGTAGTCCGATAATCTCCTTGCGAAGAAGACGAGTTGTCGGGCCGGATGGGGGCATAACGGTCTCCGTAACCGATGGGTGATGTGCTGGGAACACCCCGGCCGGTACCGTCCCGCGATATGGACGACCAGGGCGGAATCACGGTTCAGCGCGCATTGGAGCTGCCGGGGCTGCGCAGCGGCCTTCCGGAGGTGGTGGCCTGCGCCGATCGCCTGGGCCGGACGGTCCGCTGGGTGCACGCCGGCGAGGTACCGAACATCGCCTCGCTGCTCAAGGGCGGTGAACTGCTGCTGAGCACGGGGCTCGGCCTCGGTACCCGGCCCGCCGAGCAGCGTGCCTTCGTACGCCGTCTCGCGGACCGGGGGATCGCCGCGCTCGTGGTCGAACTGGGCCCGCGTTTCACCCGCCTTCCGGCGACCATCGTGGACACCGCACGCGCCGCGGGCCTGCCGCTGGTGCAACTCCACCGCGAAGTGCCCTTCGTCACCGTCACGGAGGAGGTCCACACCGAGATCGTCAACGGGCACTACGCCCTCCTCCAGCGCGCCGAGGAGGTCCACCGGCGGTGCACGGAAGCGCTGCTGGGCGGGGGCGGGATCCCCCAGGTCCTGCGCATCCTGGCCGACTTCAGCGCCAATCCGGTCTTCCTGGAGACCCCCGACGGACAGCTGCTGTACGCGGCCGGCAGCTCGGCCGGGGACCCGGGAGCCGATCCCCTCCAGGTGTGGGAGGGCCTACGGGGCCAGCGGGAGGCCGAGCCGCCGGCCAACGCGGTGGTCGTCGACGTACCGGGCGGGGGCCACGGCACGGGTTCGGTCCGGGCGCGGGTCGTGCTGCTGGGTGTCTCGGCCCCCCTCCTGCCCGTGCACCGCATGGCGGCGGAACGCACGGCCGGCGTCCTCGCGGTGGTGCTGATGCAGGCCAAGCAGGAGGAGGAGCTGGCGGCGCGCGGCCGCGGCGACTTCCTGACGGACCTGGCGGAGGGGCGCATCAGCGCGGAGGACGCCCCCGGGCAGGCCCGCGTCCTGGGCTTCAAGCCGGGCGCCGGGCCGCTGCTGCCGGTGGTCATGCGACTGTCCCCGGAGCTGAGCCCGTCCGGCAACTGGGCCGTCCTGGCCCGGGCGGTCCTGGAGGAGCTGTCGTCCGTCGGGGTCCCGGTGCTGCTGGGCGTCCGCCCGGTCGAGGGCCGGGTCCCGCTGCTGGTCTCGCTGCGCGCCGAGTCCGAGCGTACGGCGGTGGCCGACCGGGTCGCCGCCGCGCTGCGGGCCGGGGTCGAACGGGCGGGCCTGGACCGCGCCACCGCCCCGGCCGCGGTGGTCGTCGGCGTCGCGGGCGGCTGGGCGGCCGCCTCGTCGGGCCTGCGCCACGCCGCGGAGACGGCCACGGCCGCCCACGGCCTGCCGGCCCGCCCCTGGTACGACGCCCGGCGGCTGGACATCGACCTGCTGCTGTGGCGGCTGCGCGAACAGCCCGACCTGGCGGCCTTCGTGGACCGCGCGATCGGTCCGCTCCGGGCGCACGACGTGACCTCGCGGCCGCCGCTGCTGCCCACGCTGGAGACGTACCTCGCCCACGCGGGCCGCAAAGCCGAGACGGCCCGCGAGCTGCACCTCAACCGCCAGACGCTCTACAACCGCCTGGCCCGCATCGCGGAGCTGCTGGGCACGGACCTGGACGACCCCGAAACGGTCCTCTCCCTCAGCCTGGCCCTCCGCGCCCGCCGCCACACCCCATCCCAGCCCTGACCGCTCCCCCGGCGCTGGCCGTCGCGCGGCTGCGCGGAGTCCGCCGCGGCCCATCCCACACCCCGACTTCGCCGCCCACCTCCAGCCCCGCCGGCGTTTGAGGCGCAGGGTCCGGGGCGGCGCCCCCGGAGGGGACCGTCAGCGGCGGGGACGTTGCGTCAGCTCGTCGTAGACGGAGAGGACCTGCGCGACCGTGTCGTCCTCCGACGGCCACGTCGCGGCCTGGGCGCGCCCCGCGGCGGCGAGCGCGGCCCGCCGAGCGGGATCCTCCAGCAGGCGCGCCACCGCGTCGGCCAGCGCCCCCGCGTCCCCGTACGGCACCAGCACCGCCCCCTCCCCCACCAGCTCCGGCACGCCCCCCACCGCCGTCGCCACCAGCGGCACGCCCACCCGCAGTGCCTCCTGGGCCAGCGGCGCCCGCTCCTCCCACCGGGTCGGCAGCACCGCCACATCCGCCGCCGCCAGCAACCGCACCGCATCCCGGCGCCGCCCCAGCAGCCGCACCGGCAGCCCTTCCGACTCGATCCGCCGGGACAGCTCGGCCCGCAGCGGCCCCTCCCCCGCGATCACCAGCAGCGGTACGGGATCCAGCGCCCGCCACGCCCGCGCCGCGTCGAGGAGTACGGAGTACCCCCGGTGCGGCACCAGGCTCCCGACCGCGATCAGCAACGGCCTTTCCACGGCCCCGAGTTCCGCCCGGGCCTTGCCGGGATCCGCAGCCGGCTCGGGCCACCCGGACGCGGGCGCGGGCACCGCCACCGGCGCCAGCCGCGCGTCCCGCGCACCCCGCTGCCGCGCGAGGTCCACCTGGTCGGAGGAGGCTCCGAGCACGACCGCCGCGGCGCGTGCCACCTGGCGTTCCAGGATCCGGCTCAGCCGCCCGAGCGCGCCCGCGGCCGCCGGGCCGTCACCGTGCCAGCTCACCACCAGCGGCACCCGGCGCCCCCGCAGCGCCAGCGCGGCCCGCATCCCGGCCCGTACTCCGTGCGCGTGGACGACGTCGGCGCCGGCGCAGGCGGCCCGCAGGGCGCTCACCGCGTCGGACGCGAACCGCGCCCCGGCTCCGGTGAAGTCGTACTGCCCCTCCGCTTCGGGGGGCGCGCACACCGTGACCCGTACTCCGCGCGCGGCGAGCCCGGTCGCGAGCGACCGTACGTGCGCGCTGCTGTCGGCGCCCGCCCCGCCGAGCACTTGGACGGTACGCAGGGGCTGGCGCCCGTAGGGCTGTGCGGGGACCGGGGAGCTGCTCACGGGCCGAAGCTCCTGGATGAGGGAGTCAGAGACGTCGCCCAGGATGCCAGCCCGCACGCGCGTTCCGGGACCATACGGGTGCGGATCCGGTGTGAGATGTCGTCAGACGCCCTCCCGGCTCACCCACACGGACTAGCACCGCGCCGTCCGGCCCGCTCCCGGCCCCTCGCGGGACCTCCTGGGCCCTCCCGGCCCGCCCCGTCCCGTTCCGCTTCGGCGAAGGGCCCGGCACGCGATGCGCCCCGGACCCCGGACCCGGCCGTCTCGGCCCGCCCTCTACGTGGCCGCGTCCGCGTCGGCGTGCGCCGCCGCCAGCAGTTCCTCGGCGTGGGCCCGCGCCGAGGCGGAGTCCTCGTGGCCCGCGAGCATGCGCGACAGCTCGCGGATGCGGTCCTCGCCCTCCAGGACGGTGACCCCGCTGCGCGTCACGGACCCGTCGTTGGTCTTCTCGACCAGCAGCTGCCGGTCCGCGAAGGCCGCCACCTGCGGCAGGTGCGTGACGACGACGACCTGCGCCGACTTGGCCAGCTTCGCCAGGCGTCGGCCCACCTCGACCGCCGCCTTGCCGCCGACGCCCGCGTCGACCTCGTCGAAGAGGTACGTCGGTACCGGGTCGGAGCCCGCGAAGACGACCTCCACGGCCAGCATCACGCGGGACAGCTCACCGCCGGAGGCGCCCTTGGCGATCGGCCGGGGCTGGGCACCGGGGTGCGGGGCCAGCAGCAGTTCCACCTCGTCCGCGCCCGAAGGGCCGTAGGCGACGTGGCGGCCGTCCACCTCCACGCCGTCGGGGTCCTCCACCTGCCGGACGTCGATCGTGACCCGCGCGTGCGGCATGGCCAGTGAGGCCAGCTCCTCGGTGACAGCCGAGGCGAAACGCGTCGCCGCCTCCACCCGGGCGTCCGTCAACGCCTGGGCCAGCAGGGACAGTTCGGAGCGCAGTCCGTCCCGCTCCGCGGTCAGCTCGGCGATCCGCTCGTCGTCGCCGTCGAGCTCCAGCAGCCGCGCCGCGCCCTGTTCGGCCCACTCCAGCACCGAGTCCACGGTGCCCTCGGACCCGTACTTGCGCGTCAGCTGGGTCAGGGCCGCCCGCCGCTCCTCCACCGCGGCGAGCCGCAGTGGATCGGCGTCGAGGTCGTCGGCGTAACCGGCGAGCTCCCCGGCCACATCGGCCAGCAGGATCCCCAGTTCCGCGATCCGCTCGGCGAGCGAGCCCAGCGCCGGGTCGTGGGACCGTACGGCTTCCAGGGCCCGGTGGGCGCTGCCGACGAGGGTGTTCGCGTCGATGCCCTCGGGGTCCTCCGGGTTGCCCGCGAGGGCGGCGTGCGCCGCCTGCGCCGCCGAGGACAGCGATTCGGCGTGGCCGAGCCGCTCCGCCTCGGCCGCCAGGTCGGTGTCCTCACCGGCCACCGGTTCCACGGCGGCGATCTCGTCCAGCCCGAAGCGCAGCAGGTCGGCCTCCTGGGCCCGTTCCCGGGCCCGGGTGGTGATGGTCTCCAGTTCGACGGCGACCGAGCGCAGCCGCCGGTAGGCGGCCGCGTACTTCTCCAGGGGGACGGCGACGGCGTCCCCGGCGTAACGGTCGAGCGCCTGCCGCTGGCGGGCGGGCCTCAGCAGCCCCTGCTGGTCGGTCTGGCCGTGGACGGCGACCAGGTCGTCCGCGAGTTCGGCGAGCAGGCCTACGGGCACCGAGCGGCCCCCGACGTGGGCGCGCGAGCGCCCCTCGGCGGACACGGTACGGCTGATCAGCAGGGCGCCGTCGTCCAGCTCCGCCCCGGCCTCCTCGGCCCGCAGCGCGGCGGGGGCGCCCTGCCGCAGCACGATGCGCCCCTCCACGACGGCGGCCTTGGCCCCGACGCGTACGAGGGCCGCGTCGGCGCGACCGCCGAGCAGCAGCCCGAGGCTGGTGACGACCATGGTCTTGCCCGCGCCGGTCTCGCCGGTCACCGCGGTGAAACCGGGCGACAGCTCGACCACCGCGTCGTCGATGACCCCGAGCGACCGTATCCGCATCTCCTCAAGCACGGGACGACGATACCGAGGTTTCCCCGGTGCCATGTGACGTCACCCGCCGAGAGTTCTCCGAACGGACGTGCTATTAGGGGGGCAGGCCCCCTGCCGGCGAAGAGGTGCCGCCCCCGCGCCCTCCGTGACGACGGCGGGCGCTCCAGCGGGCCTAGTGGGGCGCTCCACGCCATCCCGAAACCGGCAGGGCGAACTTCGCGACCAGCCGGTCCGTGAAGGACGCGTGGTGCAGGCGGGCGAGCCGTACGGGCACCGCGCCCCGCCGGACCTCCACCCGGGCCCCGTCCGGCAGCTCCAGCGTGCGGCGGCCGTCGCACCACAGCACCCCGTGCGGGGTCCCCGTCTGCACCTCCACGGCCAGCACCGAGGTCGGCGAGGTCACCAACGGCTTGGCGAACAGCGCGTGCGCGCTGATCGGCACCATCAGCAGGGCCTCCACCTCCGGCCAGACCACCGGCCCGCCCGCGGAGAAGGCGTACGCGGTCGAGCCGGTCGGAGTCGCGCAGACGATGCCGTCACAGCCGAAACCGGACACCGGGCGCCCGTCGACCTCCAGGACCACCTCCAGCATCCGCTCCGGCGACACCTTCTGGACGGCGGCCTCGTTCAGCGCCCAGTCCCGGTGGACGATGTCGCCGTTCCTGCGCACGGTCACATCGAGGGTCATGCGCTCCTCGACCTCGTACTCGCGCGTCACGACCCGGTCCACGACCTTGTCCAGGTCGTCGCGCTCGGCCTCGGCGAGGAAGCCCACCCGGCCCAGGTTGACGCCCAGCATCGGCACCCCCGAGGCACGCGCGAACTCCGCGCCGCGCAGCAGCGTCCCGTCCCCGCCCAGGACGATCAGCAGCTCGCAGCCGTCGAGCACCCCGGGATCCGACTCCTTGACCAGCTCGACCTCGGGCGGCAGCGGCAGGTCCACCGCCTCGTGCTGGAAGACCCGTACGCCCAGCCCGGACCGCAGCAGGCCCTGGACGACGAGCTCGGCGCTGCGGATGGCCGCCGGCCGCCCGGTGTGCGCGAGGAGGAACACCTTGCGCACCACTGCTGAAGTTGCTGAAAGTGTCACTGCGGCCCCTCCGCCACTGCACGCTCGACATCCGCCGGGTCGAGTACCGGTGCCCCCGCCCGCAGCCACAGAAAGTACTCGACGTTCCCCGACGGCCCCGGCAGCGGACTGGCGGTCACCCCGAGCACGCCCAGCCCCAGCTTCGCCGCCTGCGCGGCGACCTCCCGCACGGCCTGCGCCCGCAGCTCCGGGCTGCGCACGACGCCTCCGCTGCCCAGCCGGTCCTTGCCGACCTCGAACTGCGGCTTCACCATCAGCACGAGGTCCGCGTCCGGCGCCGTGCACCGCACCAGCGCGGGCAGCACCAGGCCGATCGAGATGAAGGACAGGTCGCCGACGACCACGTCGGCCGGGACTCCGCCGATCTGCTCGACCGTCAGCTCGCGGACGTTCGTACGGTCCTTGACGGTGACCCGGTCGTCGCTCTGCAAGGACCAGGCGAGCTGCCCGTACCCCACGTCCACGGCGACGACGTGGTCGACGCCCGCGCGCAGCAGTACGTCGGTGAACCCGCCGGTCGAGGCGCCCGCGTCCAGCGCCCGACGGCCCTCGACGCGCAGCCCCAGCGGCTGGAAGGCCGCGAGCGCGCCCGCGAGTTTGTGGCCGCCGCGGGAGACGTAGTCGGGGTCGCTGTCGTCCTTGAGGACGACCAGAGCCGCGCTGGTCTCGACCTGGGTGGCCGCCTTGGTCGCGGTGGCGCCGCCCACGGTCACCCGGCCCGCGGCGATCAGCTGCGCGGCGTGCTCGCGCGAGCGGGCCATGCTGCGGCGTACCAGTTCGGCGTCCAGGCGGCGGCGTGCCACTCCTGCCACGTTCGGTTCAGCTCCTGTTTTCGTACGGTCCGGGGACGGGCGGTGCGTCCAGCGCGGTCAGCGCCTCGCGCAGCCCCCTGTGGACATCCTCGTACACGGCGAGGTGTCCGTCCGCCGCGAGGTGGTCGGCTTCCGCCAGCCGCGCCAGGTGCCCGTCCACACCGGCGTGGCCGGTGGTGGTGCGTACGACGCCCAGGGGTGCGGGCCCGGCCGGCCCGGCGGCTTCGGCGGCAGGCGCCTGCGGGGTGACGGGCATGCCATCGCTCACGCCGTCCGGCAGGCCATCGGGCTCGGCGTCGGGCACTCGGTCGGTCATGCCCCGACGCTACCGCGAAGCGCCCGGCGACCACGCATGGCTCTGAGGTACCGTCGTGATCACGATGGCTACGATCGAGGAGTGCCGCGAAGCACTCGACCGACTCTCCGGCAGTCTCGCGCGGGCCGAAGGCGGCGTGCGCGGCGCGGCCGCGCTCGACCGCTCCCTGAGTTGCCACATCACCGACCTGGACCGGACCTTCGCGGGGCGCCTCCAGGACGGCCGGATCCACGTGGAGACGCTCACCCCGGGCCCGCCGGCCGCCAAGGCCGAGATCCGGCTTGCGATGACCGGGGACGACCTGGTGGCGATGGTCGGGGGCGAGCTGAAGTTCTCCAGGGCCTGGGCCTCGGGCCGGGTCCGGCTGGAAGCGGGCTTCCGCGACCTGCTCCGGCTCAAGAGCCTGCTCTAGCCAGGCCGGCGGACACCCGGTCCGCCTGCCGGCAGGCGCCCGCTCCACGCGCCGGCAGGCGCCCGTCCGCACCGCAGCCGCGCGAGGGCGGCCCCGCACCGTCACACGGCGCGAGCCACCGCCCGGGCGCCCCGCGCCGCCGGAATGACCAGCGGCGTCCCCGTCTCCGGGTCCTCGATGATCTGGCAGCGCAGCCCGAACACCTTCTCCACCAGCTCGGCCGTGACCACCTCCGCCGGCGGCCCTTCCGCGACGATCCTCCCGCCCCGCATCGCGATCAGGTGCGTGGCGTAGCGGGCCGCGTGGTTGAGGTCGTGCAGCACCGCCACCAGGGTCCGCCCCTGGTTCTCGTGCAGCTCGGCGCACAGGTCCAGCACGTCGATCTGGTGCTGGATGTCCAGGTAGGTCGTCGGCTCGTCCAGGAGCAGCAGCGGGGTCTGCTGGGCCAGCGCCATAGCGATCCACACCCGCTGCCGCTGCCCGCCCGACAGCTCGTCCACCGCCCGGTCCGCCAGCTCGGCGACCCCGGTGGAGGCCATCGACTCGACCACGACCCTCTCGTCCTCCTGCGACCACTGCCGCAGCAGTCCCTGATGCGGGTACCGGCCGCGCGAGACCAGATCGGACACCGTGATGCCGTCGGGCGCGATCGAGGACTGCGGGAGCAGTCCGAGGGTCTTGGCGACCTTCTTCGCCGGCAGGGAGCCGATGGCCTGGCCGTCCAGCAGCACGCGTCCGGCGGACGGCTTCAGCATCCGCGACAGGGCGCGCAGCAGCGTGGACTTGCCGCAGGCGTTGGGGCCGACGATCACCGTGAAGGAGTTGTCGGGTATCTCCACCGACAGGTTCTCGGCGATGACGCGCTGGTCGTAGCCGAGGGTCACGTTCTCCGCGGTCAGCCGCTGCACTTGCCCACTCCTCTGGTTCCGATGGGTCGGGTTGCGATACGTCGGGTCCGGATCCGCCGCGTCGGATCCGCCGCACTGGCCGTCAACGCGGTCGGCGCGGTCGGCGTCGCGGTCATATGCGCCCCGCCTTGCGCTCGGTGACGAGCAGCCAGAGCAGGTAGACGCCGCCGACCAGCCCGGTCACCACGCCCACCGGCAGCTGGTCGGCGCCGAAGGCCCGCTGCGAGGCCCAGTCGGACACCAGCAGCAGTACGGAGCCCATCAGGGCGGCCGTCAGCAGGCTCCCGCCGGGTGAGCGGGTCAGCCGCCGGGCCAGCTGCGGCGCCGCCAGCGCGACGAAGCTGATGGGACCGGCGGCGGCGCTGGCCGCGGTGGTGAGCAGGATCGCCGCCAGCATCAGCAGCAGCCGCGTGCGTTCCACCCGTACTCCGAGGGCGTACGCGGCGTCGTCCCCCATCTCCATCATCCGCAGGGCCCTGCCCTGCCCGAGGACGAGGGGGAAGAGCACCGCGCAGGTCACCAGGAGCGGCCAGACCTGCGCCCAGTCCCGGCCGGCCAGTGAGCCGGTCAGCCAGACCATCGCGCGGGTGGCCTCGACCAGTTGGGCCTTCGTGAGCAGGTACTGGATGACGGCGACCAGCATCGCGGAGGCCCCGATGCCCACCAGCACCAGCCGGTAGCCCTGGATTCCCTGCTTGTAGGCGAGCAGGTAGACGGCGACGCCGGCGAGCAGGCCGCCGAGCAGCGCGCCCCCGGCCACCGCGGTGGCGCTGCCGTTGAACACGATGATGACCGTGAGCGCGCCCACCGCCGAGCCGTACCCGAAGCCGAGCAGGTCGGGAGAGCCGAGCGGGTTGCGGGAGACGGACTGGAAGACCGCTCCGGACATCCCGAGGGCCGCGCCGACGAGCAGGGCGACCAGGACCCGCGGCAGCCGCAGGTCGTTGACGATGAAGTCGTGGGCGGGGGTGCCGTTGCCGAGCAGGGTCCGTACGACGTCCCACGGCGCGATCTGGAAGTCCCCGGTGCCGATGAGTACGACGGCCATCGCGAGCACCGCGAGGGCCAGCAGTGCCCCGGTGGCCAGGGCGCGCGGCTCCACGCGCAGGGTCACCCCGCCGGGCAGGCGCAGCGGGCGGGGCCCGGACCGGCCGGTGCGTTCTTTTTGGGGTGCGGCGGTCACTGTCACAGCTGGGCCATCCTCTTGCGCCGGACCAGGTAGATGAAGACGGGGCCGCCGATGAGCGCGGTGACGATGCCGACCTGGAGTTCGGCGGGCCGGGTGACGACCCGGCCGATGACGTCGGCGCCCAGCAGCAGGACGGGTGAGAGCACGGCCGAGTAGGCGAGCACCCAGCGCATGTCCGGGCCGGTGAACACCCGTACCAGGTGCGGGATCATGAGCCCGATGAAGACGATGGGCCCGCAGGCGGCGGTCGCCGCACCGCAGAGCAGCGTGATGGCGAGCATGGCGCCGATCCGGGTCCGCGTCAGGTTGGCGCCCAGGGCGCGCGCGGTGTCCTCGCCCATGGCCATCGCGTTGAGCGGCCGGCCCAGCGACAGCGCGAGCACCGCGCCGACCAGCAGGAAGGGCGCCACCTGCCGGACGGTGTCCAGGTTGGCGGAGGCCAGCGAACCCACCGTCCAGAAGCGCAGCTTGTCGAGCGCCTTGCTGTCCATCAGCTGCACGGCGTTGATGTAACCGACGAGGGCGGCGCTGGCCGCCGTACCGGCGAGGGCGAGGCGCACGGGCGTGGCGCTGCGGCTGCCGCCGAGCACGTACACGACCACCGAGACGAGGGCGGCGCCGAGGAAGGCCCACCACACGTACTCGCTCAGGGAGTCGGCGCCGAGGAAGCTGATCGCGGAGACCACGGCGGCCGCGGCGCCCGCGTTGACGCCGAGGATGCCCGGTTCGGCCAGCGGGTTGCGGGTCAGCGCCTGCATGACGGCGCCGGACAGGCCGAGCCCGAGACCGACCATCAGCCCGAGGAGGGTGCGCGGGATCCTCAGGTCCCGCACCACCACGTCGGCGGGCGTCCCCGAGTAGTCGAACAGGCCGTGCCAGACCTGGTCCAGCGGCATCTGCTTGGCGCCGACGGCGATGCTCGCCACCGCGACCAGCGCCAGCAGCGCGAGGGCGGCGAGCAGGCCGGCGGCGCGCGCGGCGTGGCGCGGGCGGGCGACGACGGCCGGCGCCGTGCTCTGTTCGGGTTCGGGGGGACTCTCAACCAACACGGAGGTTAGGTTAGCCTACCCTCCGCCCTCCTTGATCCGTGGCCGCTCACAGACCGAGCCTGGTCAGGGCCTTCTTCGCGTCCAGCGTGCAGGCCCCGTCGCCGGCCGCCGTCCAGGCCGCCGCGCACAGCGCCCGCAGACCGTCCAGGGGATCGCCGTCCGCCGCCGAGCTCCCGCCCGCCTCCGGGTCGATGATCACGCTCAGGTCCAGCGTGTGGTCGTTCGCCACCGCCGACCAGCCGCCGCAGCGCCAGGCGCCCGCCTGCTCCCGTACGGGCGGCTGCCCGGTCAGCAGTCCCCGCAGGTCCCGGTCCACGTAGGTCGGCCGGTGCTTGGGCTCGGCCCGCACCAGCTGCTCGGCGTCCGTGACCCCGGTCAGCACCAGCAGCGAGTCCACCTTCCCGTTGAAGGCGCCTTCGATGTCGGTGTCGAGCCGGTCCCCCACCACCAGCGGCCGCTTCGCCCCGGTCCGCAGCACCGTCTCGCGGTGCATCGGCGGCAGCGGCTTGCCCGCCACCTGCGGCTCCGCGCCCGTGGCGATCCGTACGACCTGGACCGCCGCCCCGTTGCCCGGGGCGATCCCGCGCGCCCCCGGAATCGTCAGGTCGGTGTTGGACGCGTACCACGGCACCCCGCGGTTGATCGCGTACGAGGCCTCCGCGAACCGCCCCCACGCCAGATCCGGACCCCCGTACCCCTGGACGACCGCCGCGAGCCCCTCCTCGTCGGCCGACTCCACCGGCACCAGCCCCCGCTCGCGCAGCGCGACCCGCAGCCCCTCACCGCCGATCACCAGCACCTTCGACCCCGGCTCGACCTGCTCCGAGATCAACCGGGCCACCGCCTGCGCGGAAGTGATCACCTCGCCCGCCTCGGTCGGGATGCCGAGCTCACCCAGGTGCCGCGCGACGGCCTGCGGGGTCCGCAGCGCGTTGTTGGTGACGTACGCGAGGTGCATGCCCTCGGCCCGAGCGACCGCCAGCGACTCCACGGCGTGCGCGATGGCCCGCCCACCCGCGTACACCACCCCGTCCAGGTCCAGCAGAGCCGTGTCGTACGCCTGGTGCAGACTCCGCTCGCTGGCCGCGGGGCTGGTCCTGCTCTGCCCGGTCATCCTGTCGGCTCCTCATGTCGTCATACGATCGCTCTGTCTGATTCACTCTTCCCCCCGATCATCCCGTAACGCGGGACGGGTCATACCATGCACCAATGACCACATCTGGCACCGCGGACCATGGGCTGCGCCTGATTCCCTTCCATGGCCTGCGCTATGTCCCGGAGCGTGTCGGCAGTCTGGCCGCCGTCACCTCGCCGCCCTACGACGTGGTCGTACGTCCCGACGGAGTCGACTACCTCGAATCCGCCGACCCGCACAACATCGTCCGCCTGATCCTTCCGCAGGCCGGCACCCCGGCGGCGCGCAACGAACAGGCCGCGCTCACCCTGCACCACTGGCTCGCCGAGGGGATCCTCAGCGCCGACCCCGAGCCCGCGCTCTACGTCTACGAGCAGAGCAAGGGCAGCCTGCTCCAGCGCGGCATCATCGGCGCCCTCGCCCTGTCCACCGCCGAAGCGGGCATCGTCCTGCCCCACGAGGACGTCATGCCGGACGTGGTCACCGACCGGGCCGGCCTGATGCGGGCCACCTCCGCCAACCTCGAACCCCTCCTCCTCACTTACCGCGGCGAAGAGCCCGGCGGCGGCGCCGCGGCGGTGGTCGAGTCCGCGGCCGGCCGCGCCCCCCTCCTGGCCACCGTCACCGAGGACGGCTTCTGCCACCGGCTGTGGGCCGTCACGGACCCCGCCGAGCTGGCCGCCGTCACCGCCGACCTCGCCCACCGCCAGGCCCTCATCGCGGACGGCCACCACCGCTGGGCGACGTATCTGCGCCTCCAGGAGGAGCACCGCTCGCCCACCCCCTGGGACTTCGGCCTCGTCCTCCTCGTGGACACCGCCCGCTATCCGCTCCAGGTGCGCGCCATCCACCGGATGCTGCGCCGCCTGCCGGTCGCGCAGGCCCTCGCCGCGCTCGAAGGGCACTTCCAGGTCCGCACGGTCGAAGGCCCCCTCCCGCTCGCCCTGGAGAGCCTCGCGGACGCGGCGGAACGCGGCAACGCCTTCCTCCTGACCGGCGACGGCTCCTTCCACCTGGTCACCGATCCCGATCTGGCGCTCCTCGACAGCACCGTCCGGCACGACCGGCCCGAGGCCTGGCGCCGGCTGGACGCCACCGTCCTGCACGCGACGCTGCTCGAAGCCCTCTGGCACGTCCCGGACGCGCCGGAGCACATCGCGTACATCCACGACGCGGCGGCGACCGTCGCCATGGCCGAACGCCACGGCGGCACGGCGGTCCTGCTCCACCCCGTACGGGAGGAAGTCGTCCGGGACCTGGCCCGCCAGGGCGTCACGATGCCCCGCAAGTCCACGTCCTTCGGCCCCAAGCCGGCCACCGGCCTGGTCCTGCGCACCCTGGACTGACGCTCACCGGTCGGCCACCCCGGACATGCGGAAGGGCGGTACCCCGAGGGGTACCGCCCTTCTCGTCTCACCCGATATCAGGCCTTGTCGTGGCCCGCGTCGCGCTCGTCGTCCCCGCTGACGACGATCTCATCGGCGACATCCGTGTCATCGACATCGACATCGACGTCAGACTCGGACGGTTCGAGGGGCTCGTACTCCTCGTCGTCCTCGTCGTAGTACTCGGCCACGTCCGAGGCACGCTCGGCCGCGGCCACCTCGGGGTCGTCGGCGTCATCGTCGTCGTCCTCGTCGTGCGTCGCGGCGTCCACGAACTCGACCCCGTCCAGCTCGGCGAGCCGGTCCGAGGCGTCCATGGACCCGTCCTTGTCCGCCTCGACGGTCTTGGCGAACCACTCGCGCGCCTCGTCCTCACGACCGGCGGCCAGCAGGGCGTCGGCGTAGGCGTACCGCAGACGAGCGGTCCAGGGCTGTACGGCGCTGGAGGCCAGCTCGGGGCTCTGCAGGGTCACGATGGCGGCATCGAGCTGCCCCATGTCACGGCGCGCACCGGCGGCGACCAGACGCATCTCGACCTGGGCCGCCTTGTCCAGCTTCTGCACCTCGGGCTCGCCGGCCATGGCCAGCGCCCGCTCGGGACGGCCTAGGCCGCGCTCGCAGTCGGCCATGACGGGCCACAGCTCGACCGAGCCGGTCATGCGCTTGGCGGCGCGGAACTCCGCGAGCGCCTCGCTGTACTTCTGCGTGGCGTACGCGGCGAAGCCTGCGGCCTCGCGGACGGCGGCGACACGGGAGGCCAGTCGCAGGGCGATGCGCGCGTACGCGTACGCCTGCTCGGGGTCCTCGTCGATGAGCCGGGCGACCATGACCAGGTTGCGGGAGACTTCCTCCGCCAGCCCCTTGGGCAGGCTCAGCAGCTCCTGACGCACATCGGCGTCGATCTCCAGGCCGGTGACGTCCTCGTCGATCGGAAGCCGCTTGACCGGGTCCCGGTCGCGGTCCGCGCGGAAGTCGCGGTCGCCGCCACGGTCATCGCGACCACGGAAGCCACCACGGTCACCGCCGCCCCGGTCGTCACGACGGGGGTAGGACGGACGGTCCCCACCACGGTCGTCACGGCGCGGGAAGCTCGGACGCTCGCCACCACGGTCATCGCGGCCGCCGCGGAAACCACCGCGGTCATCGTCACGGCGCGGGTACGACGGACGGTCACCGCCCCGGTCATCACGGCGCGGGAAGCTCGGACGCTCGCCACGGTCGTCACGGCGGAACGGGGGACGGTCGCCACCACGGTCGTCACGACGGGGGTAGGACGGACGGTCGCCACCGCGGTCATCACGAGGGAAACCGCCGCCACCACCGGAGGGCCGGTCACCACGGTCATCACGACGCGGGAAAGACGGACGGTCCCCACCACGGTCATCACGACGGAAACCACCACCGCCACCGGAGGGCCGGTCACCACGGTCATCACGACGCGGGAAAGACGGACGGTCCCCACCACGGTCATCACGACGGGGGAAGGAGGGACGGTCCCCACCGCGGTCATCACGACGGAAACCGCCGCCACCACCGGAGGGCCGGTCACCACGGTCATCACGACGCGGGAAAGACGGACGGTCCCCACCACGGTCATCACGACGGGGGTAGGACGGACGGTCGCCACCACGGTCGTCACGACGGAAACCGCCGCCACCACCGGAGGGCCGGTCACCACGGTCATCACGACGCGGGAAAGACGGACGGTCCCCACCACGGTCATCGCGACGGAAGCCACCGCCACCACCGGAGGGCCGGTCACCACGGTCATCACGACGGGGGAAAGACGGACGGTCCCCACCACGGTCGTCACGGCCGCCGCGGAAACCACCGCGGTCATCGTCACGGCGGGGGTAGCTCGGACGGTCGCCACCACGGTCATCACGGCGGAAACCGCCGCCACCACCGGAGGGCCGGTCACCACGGTCATCACGACGGAACGGGGGACGGTCGCCACCCCGGTCGTCACGACGCGGGAAGGAGGGACGGTCGCCACCGGCACCGGCAGGACGACCACCGCGGTCATCGTCACGGCGGGGGTAGCTCGGACGGTCACCGCCACGGTCATCACGGCGGAAACCGCCGCCACCACCGGAGGGCCGGTCACCACGGTCATCACGACGGAACGGGGGACGGTCGCCACCCCGGTCGTCACGACGCGGGAAGGAGGGACGGTCGCCACCGGCACCGGCAGGACGACCACCGCGGTCATCGTCACGGCGGGGGTAGCTCGGACGGTCACCGCCACGGTCATCACGGCGGAAACCGCCGCCGCTGCCACCGCCGGCCGGACGACCACCGCGGTCATCGCGACGGAAGCCGCCACCGGCGCCACCGGCACCGGCAGGCCGACCGCCACGGTCGTCGCGACGGAACGGGGGACGGTCGCCACCACGGTCACCGCCACGGTCGTCACGGCCCCCGCGGTAGCCGCCCCTGTCACCACCGTCGTTGCGCCGAGGCTCGCGCTCCGGACGATCGTCGGGAGAGTTGGACATGGGTGTAGCTCCTGTCTTCGGGGTACCGCTAGTCATTCTCGCGCAACCAACCCATGGCCGCGCTTCGGCGCAAAGATGTACAAAAACAAAAAAGACCCTTGGTCCAGCGTTGAACGCTGGACCAAGGGTCCTTTGAAAGATTGTTCGGCGGTGTCCTACTCTCCCACAGGGTCCCCCCTGCAGTACCATCGGCGCTGAAAGGCTTAGCTTCCGGGTTCGGAATGTAACCGGGCGTTTCCCTAACGCT
>NZ_JBSFTS010000018.1:0-132785 GCF_053591375.1 Streptomyces sp. NPDC003034 | reverse complement strand
ACCTCGCCGCGGCCATCGGCGTGGCCGTCGCCGCCCTCGTGCTCTTCCTGGCCTTCGGATCCCTCGCCGCGAGCCTGCTGCCCATCGCGACGGCCTTCGTCAGGGTGTGACCGCCGGCCGGCCGGCCCGACCGGCCGAGGTCAGGGGCCCCAGCCGGTCGGCCATCCCGTGGCCCCCGGGCGGCCCGGTCGTGCCGTGTTCGACGGTGAGGGCTCCCCGGTGGCTCCGCCGTCGGCGCCGGGGCTCGGGCTGGGCGAGGCGTCGGCCGGGTCGCAGTACAGCTCCCACGGCTTGCAGGTCGGCTTGCCGCCCTTGGACGGGGACGGGGAGGGCGGCGGCGAGGAGCTCGGCGGAGGCGTGGACGGCGGCGTCGAGGGCGAGGGGACCGCGGACGGCGGGGGCGTGGGCGCACCGACCTCGTCCGCGACGACTCCGATGTCCTCGGCCTCCGGGAAGCGCGTGACGGGGGCGCCCTTGAGCGCTTCCCGCATGTACTCGGTCCAGATCACGGCCGGGATGTCACCGCCGTGGATGGAGTCGGTGCCGCCCACTCGGTTCATGGAGATCAGCTTCTTGTCCGCCGAGGTGGGATCGGTGCGGAACAGGGTGACTGCGGTGGACAGCTCCGGGGTGTAGCCGACGAACCACGCCGACTTGTTCTCGTCCGTGGTGCCGGTCTTGCCCGCGGCGGGGCGCTCCAGCGCCCTGGCCTTCTTGCCCGTGCCGTTCTGGATGACGTTCTCCAGGACCTTGGTGACGTTGTCCGCGATGGAGTCGTCCATGGCCTTCTCCGGGTTGGTGGGCCCAAAGCCCGGCAGCTCCTCGCCGTCCTTCAGCACCTGAGTCACGAAGTACGGCTCGTGGTGCGTACCGGAAGCGGCGAAGGTGGCGTAGGAGCTGGCCATCCGGATGGCGCTCGGCGTCGACGTACCGAGCGCGAAGGAGGCGTCGTTGTTCGGGTTCATCGAGTCGTCGAGGATGCCGGTGGACCTGGCCACCTCGCGGACCTTGGTGTGGCCGACGTCGAAGACGAGCTGGGCGAAGGGCACGTTGATGGACTTCTCCATCGCCTCGTTGAGGGTCACGTAGCCGAAAGGCTGCGGGCTCTCGTTCTTCTGCCGGAAGGGCTTGCCGGAACCGTCGACGAGGGGCTTGCCCTGGCGGTTCTTGATCACGGTGAGGTCATCGGCCATGTACTTGCTGTCGACCGACAGGCCCCGGCCGTCGGAGTTCTGGGTCCCGTACTGCATCGCCGCCGCCAGGACGTACGGCTTCCAGGTGGAGCCGACCGGGACGCCGATGGTGTTGGCATTGTTGGTGAAGTGCTTCTTGTCCCAGCCGGGGCCGCCGTACAGGGCGACGACCGCGCCGTTCTTCGGGTTCACGGAGGCGGCGCCGAACTGGACGTACGTGTCGTACTGGGGGCGCTTCTTCTCGTCGAGGAAGTTGTCGCGGGTGTCCTCGACGGCCTTGGCCAGGGCGTCCACCTTCGGCTTCTGGAAGGTGGTCTTGATCGTGTAGCCGCCCAGGGCCATCTGCTCGGCGGTGATGTTCTTGGTCTTCATCACGTACTGCTTGGCCGTCTCGACCAGGTAGCCGGTCTGTCCGGACATGCCGCGGGCCTGCGCGGACTCGACCAGCGTCGGGAACTTCGTGTACTGCGCCCGCTCCGAGGGGTCCATCCGGCCCACCTCGACCTCGCGGTCCAGCACCCAGGCCCAGCGCTTCCCCGCCCTGACGCTGTTCAGCTCGGGGGTCGCGGCGGGGCCGATGCCACCGTCCGGGTTGTACAGGTTCGGCCCCTTGAGCACGGCGGCCAGGAAGGCGCTCTCGGAGGGGTTCAGCTCCTTGCAGTCCTTGCCGAAGTACGCGCGGGAGGCCGCCTGGATCCCGTAGGCGTCCCGTCCGTAGTAGGCGGTGTTGAGGTAGCCCGCGAGGACCTTGTCCTTCTCCTCGGAGACGCCGAGCTTCAAGGCGATGAAGAGCTCGGTGACCTTCCGCTTGATCGTCTGCTCGGAGTCCAGGTAGGTGTTCTTCACGTACTGCTGGGTGATGGTGGAGCCGCCCTGCGTGGAACCGCCCGTGGCCATGTTCCACACGGCGCGGGCGATGCCCATGGGGTCGACGCCCTTGTCCGTCTCGAAGGACTCGTTCTCCGCGGCGATCACCGCGTTCTGCATGGAGACGGGGATGTCGGCGATCCGCACGATCTGCCGGTTCATCGAACCGCCGGTCGCCACCATCTGGGTTCCGTCGTCCCACTGGAAGACGTTGTTCTGCGCCTGGGCCGCCTTGTTCGGGTCGGGCGTGTTCACCATGGCGATGCCGACGCCGGTTCCGGCGGTGATGATCGCGAAGAAGCCCAGGGCGGTGCCGCCGACGAACTTCCAGGACGGCACGAAGCGCTTCCAGCCGTCCCTGTCCGACCGGGGGTAGTTGATGAGCCTCTTGTCCTGGCTGCCGGCACCGCGGCCGGCTCTTCCGGCTCCGCGGCCACGGCCCGCGGATCCCCGCGGGGCGGCCCGGCGGGCGCCGGCCCGTCCGCCGTGGGGGGGCTGGTCCGCGTACGGTCCACTGGGCGACGAGGTGGGGACGTCACGTCCGGCGTCGGGGCCCCGGCCGGGGCGCTGCGGGGCGGCCCGGCGGGCCGAGGCTCGTCCGCCACCCTGGGGCTGCGGCGGTTTGCGGCGGTGCTCGCTCATCGAACGACTACTCCTCGGGCAGGCGAGTGGCCTGGAAGCGGCAGATGAATTCCGGTCCCCCCGGTGTCATGGCGCACAGACTACGCACGGCCAAAAGCCACTCACTGCCGAAGTTCCCCCCAAACCCGGCAACTCGCTTCGTACGAATCGGTGATGTGACGCCGGTCACCATGTCACCCCTTGTCGTCAGCCGCGCACCGCCCTATCGTCTGGATGTATCGAGCCGATACATCAGCTCGGTATAAAGACTCAGTCGGAGGAGGGGCAGGCGGATGAGCAGACGCTCAGGCATTCTCGAATTCGCCGTCCTCGGCCTGCTTCGCGAATCCCCCATGCACGGCTACGAGCTGCGCAAACGGCTCAACACCTCGCTGGGGGTGTTCAGAGCGTTCAGCTACGGGACGCTCTATCCCTGCCTCAAGACGCTGGTCGCCAACGGCTGGCTGGTCGAAGAACCGGGCAACGCCCCGGAAGACGCGCTGGCCGCTTCACTCGCAGGGCGCCGCGCCAAGATCGTCTACCGGTTGACGGCCGCGGGCAAGGAGCACTTCGAGGAGCTCCTCTCCCACACCGGCCCCGATGCCTGGGAGGACGAGTCCTTCGCCGCCCGCTTCGCCTTCTTCGGCCAGACCGAACGAGACGTACGCATGCGGGTGCTGGAGGGCCGCCGCAGCCGGCTGGAGGAGCGACTCGAAAAGATGCGCGCCTCACTGGCCCGCACGCGCGAGCGCCTCGACGACTACACGCTGGAACTCCAGCGTCACGGCATGGAATCCGTAGAGCGCGAAGTGCGCTGGCTGAACGAGATCATCGAGAGCGAGCGGGCGGGACGGGATCGCAGACGATCCGGTCCGCCCGACGAAACCGCAAAATGAGGCCTGCATCTCGCAGGCTTCGTCCGAGAACAAACAGGGAGCAACCGGAATGGGTTCGGTTCGCGTAGCCATCGTCGGCGTGGGCAACTGCGCCGCCTCGCTGGTGCAGGGCGTCGAGTACTACAAGGACGCCGACCCGGCGGCCAAGGTCCCCGGTCTGATGCACGTCCAGTTCGGCGACTACCACGTGCGTGACATCGAGTTCGTCGCCGCGTTCGACGTCGACGCGAAGAAGGTCGGCCTCGACCTTTCGGACGCCATCGGCGCCAGCGAGAACAACACCATCAAGATCTGCGACGTCCCGAACACCGGTGTGACCGTGCAGCGCGGCCACACCCTGGACGGCCTGGGCAAGTACTACCGCATGACGATCGAGGAGTCTCCCGAGACTCCGGTCGACGTGGTCCAGATCCTCAAGGACCGCCAGGTCGACGTGCTGATCTGCTACCTGCCCGTCGGCTCCGAGGACGCGGCGAAGTTCTACGCCCAGTGCGCCATCGACGCCAAGGTCGCCTTCGTCAACGCGCTCCCGGTCTTCATCGCCGGCACCAAGGAGTGGGCTGACAAGTTCACCGAGGCCGGTGTCCCGATCGTCGGCGACGACATCAAGTCGCAGGTTGGTGCCACCATTACGCACCGCGTGATGGCGAAGCTGTTCGAGGACCGCGGTGTCCGTCTTGAGCGCACCATGCAGCTCAACGTCGGCGGCAACATGGACTTCAAGAACATGCTGGAGCGGGACCGCCTGGAGTCGAAGAAGATCTCCAAGACGCAGGCCGTCACCTCGCAGATCCCCGACCGTGAGCTCGGCGAGAAGAACGTCCACATCGGCCCGTCCGACTACGTGGCCTGGCTCGACGACCGCAAGTGGGCCTACGTCCGCCTCGAAGGCCGCGCCTTCGGCGACGTCCCGCTGAACCTTGAGTACAAGCTCGAAGTGTGGGACTCGCCGAACTCGGCCGGTGTCATCATCGACGCCCTGCGCGCCGCGAAGATCGCAAAGGACCGCGGTATCGGCGGCCCGATCCTGTCGGCGTCCAGCTACTTCATGAAGTCCCCGCCGGTGCAGTATTTCGACGACGAGGCTTACTCGCAGGTCGAGAAGTTCATCAAGGGCGAGGTCGAGCGCTAGCCGAACCCCGAGGGTCCTTCGGACACTTGGACTTCGGTTGTTCTTCCGCGGAGGGTCCCCGGGCAATGTGCCCGGGGACCCTCCGCGTGTGTGACCCTTTGCCTCATGCCTGTCGTACGGGATCTGCGCCTGCTCCTGCGTCTGAAGGACTTCCGCAGCCTGCTCGGGGTACGGCTGCTGTCGCAGGCGGCGGACGGCGTCTACCAGGTCGCGCTCGCCACGTACGTGGTGTTCTCCCCGGAGAAGCAGACCTCTCCGGCGGCCATCGCCTCCGCCATGGCGGTACTGCTGCTGCCCTACTCCGCGATCGGCCCTTTCGCCGGAGTGCTGCTCGACCGCTGGCGCCGCCGCCAGATCTTCCTCTACGGCAACCTGCTGCGGGCCGTCCTCGCCTGCATCACCGCGGTCCTGATCGTCGCGCACGTCCCCGACTGGCTGTTCTACGCCTCGGCGCTGTCCGTGACCGCCGTCAACCGCTTCGTCCTCGCCGGGCTCGCCGCCTCCCTGCCCCACGTCGTCGGCCCGGAGCAACTGGTCACCGCGAACGCGCTCTCACCCACCGCCGGAACCCTCGCGGCAACCGCGGGTGGCGGGCTGGCCTTCCTCGTCCGCCTACTGGCCGCCGGCTCCGACGCCCTCGTCGTGCTGCTGGGCGCCGCGCTCTACCTGTGCGCGGCGCTCCTCTCCCTGCGCCTGGCCATCGGCCTGCTCGGGCCCGACCACCCGCCGGGCAGCCCGACCCCCTCGGTCGCCGAAGGGGTCGTCCACACCGTCCGCGGCATGGCCGAGGGCCTGCGGCACCTGGCCGGCCGGCGGGACGCAGCGCAGGCGCTCGCCGCGATGACCACGATGCGGTTCTGCTACGGGGCGCTGACCGTCATGCTGCTCATGCTCTGCCGCCACGCCTGGTCGGACAACGAATCCGATGGGCTCGCCCTGCTGGGCCTCGCGGTCGGCATCTCCGGAGCGGGCTTCTTCGCAGCCGCCGTCGTCACGCCCTGGATGGTGGGCAGACTGGGCACCCGTGGCTGGATCACCGCCTGCGCCGCCGGCGCGGCCGTCCTCGTCCCGGCGCTCGGCCTGACCTTCGCACCCGAGCCGATACTCGCCGCCGCGTTCATTCTCGGGCTCGCCACCCAAGGCGCGAAGATCTCCACCGACACCGTGGTGCAGTTCCGGGTGGACGACGAGTTCCGTGGCCGCGTCTTCTCCGTCTACGACGTGCTGTTCAACGTCGCGTTCGTGGGCGCGGCCGGCGTGGCCTCCCTGATGCTTCCGCCGGACGGCCGGTCCACGGCTCTGGTCCTGTCCGTGACCGCGCTCTACGCCGCGACCGCGACGCTCCTGAGGCGACGCTCCTGAGCGTCCGGCCGATGTTTCACGTGAAACGTCCGCGCGATGTTTCACGTGAAACCACGGCGTCCATGTTTCACGTGAAACATGGACGCACCGATGCCGACGGCCGTGCGCGTCAGGCCTGCGAGGCCCACCACTCCTTGAGGGCGGCGACCGCTTCCTCACGCTCCATCGGGCCGTTTTCCAGCCGCAGTTCCAGCAGGAAGGCGTAGGCCTTGCCGATCACCGGTCCGGGGCCCACCTCCAGCACCCGCATGATCTCGTTGCCGTCCAGGTCGGGCCGGATCGCGTCCAGTTCCTCCTGCTCCTGCAGCTGCGCGATGCGCTCCTCCAGCCCGTCGTACGTACGGGAGAGTGCGTTCGCCTTGCGCTTGTTGCGCGTGGTGCAGTCGGAGCGGGTCAGCTTGTGCAGGCGCTCCAGCAGCGGACCGGCGTCGCGGACGTAGCGTCGTACCGCGGAGTCGGTCCACTCCCCGTCCCCGTAGCCGTGGAAGCGCAGGTGCAGCTCCACCAGCCGGGACACGTCCCTGACCATGTCGTTGGAGTACTTCAGCGCGGTCATGCGCTTCTTGGTCATCTTCGCCCCCACCACCTCGTGGTGGTGGAAGGAGACCCTGCCGTCGCTCTCGAACCGGCGGGTGCGGGGCTTGCCGATGTCATGGAGCAGGGCCGCGAGCCGGAGCACCAGATCAGGGCCGTCCTCCTCCAGCGCCATCGCCTGCTCCAGCACGATCAGCGAGTGGTCGTAGACGTCCTTGTGCCGGTGGTGCTCGTCACTCTCCAGCCGCAGCGCGGGAAGCTCGGGCAGCACGCGGTCGGCCAGTCCGGTGTCCACGAGCAGGCCGAGACCCTTGCGCGGGTGGGCGGAGAGGATGAGCTTGTTCAGCTCGGCCTGGACCCGCTCCGCCGAGACGATCTCGATCCGGTCCGACATCGCCTTCATCGCCGCCACGACCTCCGGGGCGACCTCGAAGTCCAGCTGCGCCGCGAACCGCGCCGCCCGCATCATGCGCAGCGGGTCGTCGGAGAACGACTCCTCCGGGGTGCCGGGGGTGCGCAGGATGCCGGCCGCCAGGTCCTCCAGGCCGCCGTGCGGATCGATGAACTCCTGCTCGGGCAGGGCCAGTGCCATGGCGTTGACGGTGAAATCGCGGCGGACCAGGTCCTCCTCGATCGAGTCGCCGTAGGAGACCTCGGGCTTGCGCGAAGTGCGGTCGTACGCCTCCGAGCGGTACGTGGTCACCTCGATCTGGAAGTCCCGTTCGGCGTCCGCGACCCGGGCGGCCTTCTGCGCGCCGACCGTCCCGAAGGCGATGCCGATGTCCCACACCGAATCCGCCCACGGCCGGACGATCTTCAGTACCTCCTCGGGCCGGGCATCGGTGGTGAAGTCGAGATCGTTGCCGAGACGCCCGAGCAGCGCGTCGCGGACGGACCCGCCGACCAGGGCGAGGCGGAAGCCCGCCTCCTGGAATCGGCGGCCGAGCTCGTCGGCGACAGGGGCGACCCGCAGCAGTTCACTCACCGCGCGGCGCTGCACCTGGCTCAGGGCACTGGGGTTGTCTTCATTGGCGTTCGGCACAACAGAAAAGGGTACGTGCCCGGCCCGGCGGGGGCTTCCCCCTTTTACGGTGACCCCGGCACTCGGTCCTACCGGGCCCCAGCCGATCATGTGGAGCAAGGCGCGGCACTCGCGCACAGCAGGTCTCGTTACCATGCGTGGACGCACAGACGACGACCACTGACATTCGAGGGACGGGCTAGCGCGTGGCCGAGGCGGCAGACATCCAGGGGCCCGGCCCCGCCCCTGTCCGGCGCCGGTGGCTGCGGCGCGCGGTCGTCCTGCTCGCCGGGACGCCGGTGCTCGCCGCCCTGGTCTACTCGCCCGCCCCGAAGGCACAGGCCGCCGAGGCATCCGTCGACATCCAGCTCGACCGCCTCGCCCCCACCGCCCCGGTCAAGGGCGACACGCTCACCATCTCCGGCACGGTGGTCAACAACAGTCGCGAGACGATCACCGATGCCCATGTGGGTCTGCGGGTCGGTCCCGCCCTGGCCGACCGCTCCGCCATCGAGGAGGCGACGGAACGCGACGGTTTCCGTCCCGGCACCGACCCCGGCGAGATCGACTCGGCCTACGCCGTGAAGATCGCCTCCCTGCCCGCGAAAGCCGACCAGCAGTTCACTCTCACGGTCCCGGTGAACAAGCTGGAGCTGGGCCAGGAGGGTGTCTACCAGCTCGGAGTCTCGCTGTCCGGAGTGACCGGCAGCCGCGCCTCGGAGCAGGTCCTCGGCATCCAGCGGACCTTCCTGCCCTGGCAGCCCGAGGCCGCCGCCAAGCGCTCCCAGCTCACCTACGTGTGGCCACTGATCTCCACCACGCGGGTGACGGCGGAGACCGGCTCGGACGAGCTCCAGACCCCCGTCTTCCTCGACGACTCCCTGACCGAGGAACTGCGGACGGGCGGCCGCCTGGAACGGATGGTCGCTCTCGGCAAGGAGCTGCCGATCACCTGGGTCATCGACCCCGACCTGCTCGCCACGGTCGACGCCATGACCAAGGGGTACCGGGTCCGCACCCCGGACGGGAAGTCCGTCCCGGGCAAGAACAAGGCCGTCGCGGAGCAGTGGCTGAGCTCCCTGGAAGCCGCCGTCCAGGGCAAGAAGGTCGTCGCGCTGCCCTTCGCCGATCCCGATCTCGCCTCACTCGCCCACCAGGGCAAGGACGTCTCCGGCACCCTCGCCCAGCTGCGGCCCGCCACCGACAAGGCCAAGCAAGCCGTCGAGACGGTCCTGCACGTCCCCGCCTCCACCGACTTCTCCTGGCCCGTGAACGGCGCCATCGACCCGGCGATCGTCAACGTGGCCACCTCGGCCGGCGCCCACAACGTCCTCACACGCAGTGACAGCCTCGCGGAGACCGGCGCCCTCCCCCACACCCCCTCGGCCGCCCGCCCCATCGGCGCGGGCACCACCGCCGTCGTCGCGGACACCGAGCTGTCCACCGCCTTCGAAGGCGACATGCTGAATGCCGAGAACTCCGTCCTCGCCGTCCAGCGCTTCCTGTCCCACAGTCTCGCCCTGAATCTTGAGCCGACCGACGAGCAGCGCAGCTTCGTCGTCACCCCGCAGCGGATGCCGTCCGTCAGCCAGGCCGAGACGATGGCCGCCGCGGTACGCGCCCTGCGGGCCGGCCGCTGGACCCAGCCCGCCGACCTGGAAGCCGCGGCCGCGGCCAAGCCGGACCCCGGCGCGGCCACCCAGGTACCGGGAGCGGGTCAGTACCCCGAGGCCCTGCGCAAGCAGGAGCTGCCGGTATCCGCCTTCGAGAAGATCCGCACCACCCAGAACACCGTCGACCACTTCAAGGTCATCCTCACCGCGCCGGACCGCGTCGAGATCCCCTTCGGCAACACCACGAACCGGGAGATGTCCACTTCCTGGCGCGGCCGCCCCGAGGAAGCCCGGATCTACCGGGACCAGGCGCAGGAATACCTGATCGGCCTCACCGAGAAGGTCAAGGTCATCCCCAAGTCGGACGCCACCCTCTCCGGACGCAGCGCGACCATCCCGGTCAGCGTCCAGAACAGCCTCCTCCAGGACGTCCACGGCCTCGTCCTGCGCGTCAAGTCCGCCAACCCCACCCGCCTGATGTTCGGCGACAGCGGCGAGGCCGAGCAGGAAGTCACGGTCCAGGGCGGACACAGCCAGACGATCAAGTTCGATGCCAACGCCACGGCGAGCGGCCCCGTCGAGGTCACCGCACGGCTTTTCACCAAAGACGGCGTGCCCTACGGCAAGGAACGCAAGTTCACCGTCGAGGCAACCGAGATCACCCCCACCGTCATGCTCGTCATCGCCGGCGGTGTGCTCCTCCTCGTTCTCGCAGGCGTCAAGATGTACGCCAGCCGCAAGCGGGTCGCGGCGCGTGCCGCCGCCGAGGAGAGTACGCAGCCGAGTGATGAGAGCCCGGACACCGGACCGCAAAGCACGGACGGGTCCGGCACGGGTGAGACAGTGGACCGTTGAGCGACGCTGTGGCCGGTCGGCCAGGGGACGATGAGGTGGGGTTTCGATGAACGCGCCGTACGACGGTGACCGCGCGCAGGACACTGGTGGGCCCGCGCCCTCCCAGGGCACTGCCCCGGAACCCCCGGTGCCCGGGCAGGTCCCCGCACCTGCGCCCGCTCCGGACCGCGACCCGTATGTCCAGGACGCCTACGACTACGACCCGTACCGGTCCCAGGACCTGTCCGCCCAGGACCCCGTCGCCGAGGTCCTGTACGACCGGGCCGCTCACCCCCCGCCGCCGCCCGGCACCTACCAGGAGCCCGGCCCCCTCTACGCGGCGCCCACGGCACCCGCGTACGCCCCCGACCCGCGCGTCTGGGCCCAGACCCCGCCGCCCGAGCCGGACGGCCCCTCCCGCCACCTTCCGTACGGCGACCGCGCCAGCACCACGGAGTTCGTCGGCGTGGACTCCCTGGTCACCAGGGCCTCCGAGGAAGAGCCCGAACCGGACGCCTTCGCCCACCTGTACCGGGACCAGGAGGCGGCACCCCGCACTCCGGCCGAGGAGGCCCCGGTAGCCGCTCCGGCACCCGCCAAACCGGCCGGGCGGGCCACCAGCCTCCTCAAGTCCAGTGCCCTCATGGCCGCCGGCACGATCGTCTCCCGCATCACCGGCTTCCTGCGGACCCTGGTCATCGCCGGCGCCATCGGCGTCGGCACGTTCAACGACACGTACCAGATCGCCAACACCCTGCCCACGATGATCTACGTGCTGGTCGGAGGCGGCGCGCTCAACGCCGTCTTCATCCCGCAGCTGGTCCGGGCCATGAAGAACGACAGCGACGGCGGTCAGGCCTATGCCAACCGGCTGCTGACCCTCGTCGTGGTCCTGCTGGCCGCCGTCACCACCATCTGCGTCCTGGCCGCACCGGTCTTCATCACAATGATGTCGCCGAAGATCGCCTCGGACCCGCAGCAGATGGACGTGGCGGTCGCCTTCGCCCGCTACTGCCTGCCGACCATGTTCTTCATGGGCGTCCACGTGGTGCTCGGTCAGATCCTCAATGCCCGCGGCCGCTTCGGCGCGATGATGTGGACCCCGGTCCTCAACAACATCGTCGTCATCGCCACCTTCGGCGCCTTCATCTGGGCCTTCGGCGGCTTCACCACCTCCGGGGTGAACGCCACCACCGTCACCGCCGACGGAGTCCGCCTGCTGGGCCTGGGCACCCTCCTCGGACTCACCGTCCAGGCCCTCGCGATGCTGCCCTACCTGCGCGACGCCGGCTTCACGCCCCGCCTGCGCTTCGACTGGAAGGGCCAGGGCCTCGGCAAGGCCGCCGGCCTGGCCAAGTGGACGTTCTTCTTCGTCCTCGCCAACCAGATCGGCCTCGTCGTCGTCACCCAGCTCGCCACCTGGGCCGGGTCCGTCGCCGAGCAGCAGGGCCACCCCGGCACCGGCATCACCGCCTACAACTACGCACTGCTGCTGTGGCAGATGCCGCAGGCCATCATCACCGTCTCCGTCATGACGGCCGTCCTGCCCCGCATCTCGCGCTCCGCCCACGACGGGGACGCCGCCGCCGTCCGCGACGACATCTCCTACGGGCTGCGCACCTCGGCCGTCGCGATCGTGCCCTGCGCCTTCGCGTTCCTCGCGCTCGGCGTCCCCATGGCCACCCTGCTCTACGCCGGATCCGGCGCCGGCGCCCAGAACATCGGCTACATCCTGATGGCCTTCGGCCTCGGACTGATCCCGTACTCCGTCCAGTACGTGGTCCTGCGCGGCTTCTACGCCTACGAGGACACCCGAACGCCCTTCTACAACACCTGCATCGTGGCCGCCGTCAACGCGGTGGTCTCCACGGCATCCTTCTTCGTGCTCCCCGCCCGGTGGGCGGTCGTCGGCATGGCCGCCGCCTACGGCCTCGGCTACGCCGTCGGCGTCGGCGTCGCCTGGCGCCGCCTGCGCACCCGCCTCGGCGGCGACCTCGACGGCGCCCACGTGATGCGCACCTACGCCCGCCTCACCGGCGCCTGCGTCCCGGCCGCCGCCGTGGCAGGCGCCGCCGCCTACGGGGTCACCCAGTGGCTGGGCAGCGGAGTCATCGGCTCCGCCACCGCCCTCCTCGCCGGCACCATCGCTCTGGCAGCCGTCTTCCTCATCGCCGCCAAGCGGATGCGGATCGAAGAGCTCAACGCCATGGTCGGTATGGTTCGCGGACGTTTGGGGCGCTGATGCGCACAACCGTCGCCCCCCTTCGCGTGTCGTGCATAGCGGCGGACTGTGGGCACAATTGGCATGGCTTCGCAGACTGGCCTACAGCGCGCAACGGATGGGGAGGCGGGGACGACGGTGGCGGAACGTAGCACGGCTGCCGTCGACGTGGCCGACAACAGCGGCGACGAGCCGCTGGCCGCGCAAGCGGCCAAGGCCACGGCCGACGGGGTGGACACCCAGAACGCACGAGCCGCGGACGGACCCATGCCCGAGAAGGACGGCGAACGCCCCAACGCGGCCCCCGCGGCCGCACCCGAACTCCACAGCGGACACAAACTCGCAAGGCGATACCGCCTTGAGGAATGCGTCACCCGTGTGGACGGCTTCAGCAGCTGGCGCGCGATGGACGAGAAGCTGCGCCGGGCCGTGGGCGTCCACCTGCTGCCCGCCGACCACCCGCGAGCCCGCTCCGTCCTGGCGGCCGCACGCTCCTCCGCCCTGCTCGGCGACCCCCGGTTCGTCCAGGTCCTGGACGCCGTGGAAGAGAACGACCTCGTCTACGTCGTGCACGAATGGCTGCCCGACGCCACCGAGCTCACGGCGCTCCTCGCGGCCGGCCCCTTCGAAGCCCACGAGGCCTACCAGCTCGTCAGCCAGGTCTCCCAGGCCATGACGGCCGCCCACCGCGAGGGCCTCGCCCACCTGCGCCTGACCCCCAGCGCAATACTGCGCACCTCCACGGGCCAGTACCGCATCCGCGGCCTCGCCGTGAACGCCGCCCTGCGCGGCATCACCAGCGAGACTCCGCAGCGCGCCGACACCGAAGCCATCGGCGCGCTCCTCTACGCCGCCCTGACGCAGCGCTGGCCGTACGAGAACGACGCCTACGGCCTCACCGGCCTCCCCAAGGGCGTCGGCCTCATCGCCCCCGACCAGGTCCGCGCCGGCGTCCACCGGGGTCTGGGCGAACTCGCCATGCGCGCCCTGGCCAACGACGGGGCCACCGCCTCCCGCCAGGAACCCGCCTTCACCACCCCCGAGGAACTGGCCAAGGCGGTTGCCGCGATGCCCCGCATCCGGCCGCCCGAGCCGGCGTTCACCGCCCCGCCCGAATACCAGCAGACCACCTACCAGCAGGGCAGCTACGGCCGGCCCAGCCCCTCCGGCATGCCCACCGGCACGACCGTCACGGTCGTGCCGCCGCCGCCCCCACTGCAGAGCCGCACCGGCCGGGCCCTCAAGTGGGGTGTGGCCGCCCTGCTGATCGCCGCCCTCGGCCTGGGCAGCTGGCAACTGGCCGACACCCTCCTGGACCACAGAACCCAGAAGGGCAGCAGCGGCACCAACAACACCCCGATCGAAACCGTCGACACCGCTGAGAAGAAGGGCCCAGCTCCGCTGGAGGTCAAGGGAGCCCTGGAGTACTACCCGGACGGGAAAGCGCAGGACGCCGATGGTGTCGCGAAAACCTACGACGGAGACGCCTCCACGTACTGGCGCACCAAGAGCTACTACGACGGCCCCGAGATGAAGATCAAGGACGGCGTCGGCATCGTCTACGATCTCGGCTCCGAGCACGAGGTCAGCGCGGCCTCGATAGCGTTGAAGTACACGGGCGAGCGCACCACCCTCACGCTGTACGCCACCGACGCCAAGTCCCCCAAGGGCCCCATCAGCTCCATGGCGAAGATCGCCGCCACGACCACCACTGAAACCGCCCTTCAGCTGACCGCGGAGAAGCCGGTCAAGACGCGGTACGTGCTGCTGTGGGTCACCGCCATGCCACATGCCCCACTCGACGACTTCAGCGGCCCCGGCTATAAGCAGGCCATCACGGACGTGAAGTTCTCGGGCTGACCGCACAACCGGGGAGGGGCTCCGTTGAACGACACGACACCCGGCGGCAGCAGCGACCAGCAACTCATGACGCTGCACGCCGCCGGGCACCCCGAGGCCTTCGGGGAGCTCGTACGGCGTCACCGGGACCGGTTGTGGGCCGTGGCACTGCGGACCCTCGGTGACCGCGAGGAGGCCGCCGACGCCGTGCAGGACGCGCTCGTCTCCGCCTACCGGGCCGCGCACACCTTCCGCGGCGAATCCGCGGTCACCACCTGGCTGCACCGCATCACCGTGAACGCGTGCCTCGACCGTGCCCGCAAGGCCGCCTCCCGCAGGACCGCGCCCCTCGACGACACGGACCGCCTGGAGCGCCTTCTGGAGCCCCACGAATCCGCCGAGGCCCCCGCGGAGCGCCAGGACCTCCACCGCGAGCTCCTGGCCGCTCTCAGCACGCTCCCGCCCGAACAACGAGCCGCGCTGGTCCTCGTCGACATGCAGGGCTACCCCGTCGCGGAAGCCGCCCGCATCCTCGACGTCCCCACCGGCACCGTGAAGAGCCGGTGCGCCCGGGGCCGGGCGAAACTCGTCCCGATGCTCACTCATCTGCGCACGGACGCCGGGGATAACACCGACATCGAGGGGGGAAGGAACCGGACGCCGGGGACATCCGTCCCACCAACGGCAGATCCCAGGCATCCAGACCCAGACGCTGTGAAGGGCGGAGGTGGACGACCGTGAGCCCCACGACCGGCACGACCGGCACGATCCGGCACCCGGACGTCTCGGAGATCTCCGACCTGGCCGAGGGACTCCTCTCCCCGGCCCGTTCCGCAGAGGTACTCCGGCACCTCGGCGCGTGCTCCCTGTGCGCCGACGTCCGCGCGTCCCTGGACGAGATCCGCGGACTGCTGGGCACCCTTCCGGGGCCGCCCCGCATGCCCGCCGAGATCGCGGGCCGCATCGACGCGGCCCTCGCCGCCGAAGCGCTCCTGGACTCCACCACGCCCCGCGCCGTCGTGGCGGACCGCGATGTTTCACGTGAAACATCGCACGCACCGGCCGGCCCCGCCGGAAACCGGCCGTCCGGTCACCCGTCCGATCCCTCCCGTCCCGGCAGACGCCGTGCGCGCCGCCGGATCGCCGTACTGGCGGGCCTGGCCGGCGCCGCCGCCTGCGCACTCGGAATCTTCCTGTTCAACGGCTTCTCGGGCACACCTCCCCGCGACACCGCCGTCCGCACCGACGCCCCGAGCTCCGCCACCCAGCACTCCGGCCAGGACACCACCTACACCGCCCAGGGGCTGGGGGCCAGCGTCCAACAGCTCCTGGACTCGGGCCAGGGCGCCGAGACGGACCCGGGGAAGCAGAACAACACCTACGGCACGGAGAACATCCCCACTGCCCCCGGCCTCGCCCCCGACGACCGCAGGGCCACCGCGGTGCCCGGGTGCGTCCAGAGCGCCACCGGGCGTCCTGATGTCCCGCTCGCCACCGAACGCGGCACCTACCAGGGCACGGACGTCTACCTCCTCGTCCTGCCGCACTCGGGTGACTCCACCCGGGTGGACGCCTACCTCATCGCCGCCGGATGCGGGAACGGCGCTTCGGCCACCCCCGAGAAGCCTCTGCTGACCAGCACCTTCCCCCGAAGCTGACACGTTGAGGTCCGCACGGGGACCGGCAGGGAATGCATGCGCCGTAGGATCCGTTGGGTGGGGTGACAGTCCACACCGGCCCCCCGGTAAGCAGCACGCAGTCCGCAGAGACGAGGAAGAAACCCGTGAGCGACGTCCGAAACGTGATCATCATCGGCTCCGGGCCGGCCGGTTACACCGCCGCCCTGTACACCGCACGTGCTTCGCTCAAGCCTCTGGTCTTCGAAGGTGCCGTCACCGCCGGTGGCGCGCTGATGAACACCACCGAGGTCGAGAACTTCCCCGGTTTCCAGGACGGCATCATGGGCCCGGACCTCATGGACAACATGCGCGCCCAGGCCGAGCGCTTCGGCGCCGAGCTGGTGCCGGACGACATCGTGGCCGTGGACCTCACCGGTGACATCAAGACCGTCACCGACACCGCCGGCACCGTGCACCGCGCGAAGGCCGTCATCATCAGCACCGGCTCCCAGCACCGCAAGCTCGGCCTTCCCAACGAGGACGCGCTCTCCGGCCGCGGTGTCTCCTGGTGCGCCACCTGCGACGGCTTCTTCTTCAAGGACCAGGACATCGCCGTCGTCGGCGGCGGCGACACCGCGATCGAGGAAGCCACCTTCCTCTCCCGGTTCGCCAAGTCCGTCACGATCGTCCACCGCCGTGACAGCCTCCGCGCCTCCAAGGCCATGCAGAACCGCGCGTTCGCCGACCCGAAGATCAAGTTCGCCTGGGACAGCGAGGTCGCCGAGATCCACGGCGAGCAGAAGCTGTCCGGTCTGACCCTGCGCAACACCAGGACCGGTGAGACCTCGGCGCTGCCCGTGACCGGCCTCTTCATCGCCGTCGGCCACGACCCGCGCACCGAGCTGTTCAAGGACCAACTGGAGCTGGACGACGAGGGCTACCTCAAGGTCGCCGCCCCCTCCACCCGGACGAACCTCACCGGCGTGTTCGGCGCGGGCGACGTCGTGGACCACACTTACCGTCAGGCCATTACCGCCGCCGGCACCGGGTGCTCCGCCGCCCTGGACGCCGAGCGCTTCCTCGCCGCCCTCGCGGACGCCGAGCACGCGCACGCGACGGTCTGACCCCGCACCACCCCCCAGCCCACACCCCGCAGGAAAGAAGGAGGCCGCCGTGGCCGGCACCCTCAAGAATGTGACCGACGCAGACTTCGACGCCGAGGTCCTCAGGAGCGACAAGCCCGTACTGGTGGACTTCTGGGCCGCCTGGTGCGGACCGTGCCGCCAGATCGCGCCGTCCCTGGAGGCCATCGCCGCCGAGTACGGGGACCAGATCGAGATCGTCAAGCTGAACATCGACGAGAACCCCGCCACGGCCGCCAAGTACGGCGTCATGTCCATCCCGACCCTGAACGTCTACCAGGGCGGGGAGGTCGCCAAGACCATCGTCGGTGCCAAGCCGAAGGCCGCCATCCTGCGCGACCTCGCCGACTTCGTCGAGGTCAAGACCGTCTGACGGTGCTGCGTTTCACGTGAAACGGGGCCGCCCCCCAAGGGGCGGCCCCGTTTCCACATCCAGCTCACAGCGGACGCAGCGCCGGCTCTTTGCGCGCCGCGCCCAGCAGCCGGTCCAATGCCAGCTCCACGTCTTCCTTCCAGGACAGCGTCGAGCGCAACTCCAGCCGCAGCCGCGGGTGCACCGGATGCGGCCGTACCGTCTTGAAGCCGACCGCCAGCAGATGGTCCGCCGGCAGCAGACAGGCCGGGCCCTCCCACCGTGCGTCCCCGAACGCCTCGATCGCCCGGAATCCCCGCCGCAGCAGGTCCTTGGCCAACGTCTGGACCATCACGCGCCCCAGGCCCTGCCCCTGGTACCCCGGCATGATCCACGCCGTGATCAGCTGCACGGCGTCCGGAGACACCGGACTCGTCGGAAACGCCGTGGCCCGGGGCACGTACGCCGGCGGGGCGTAAAGGACGAAGCCCACGGGCACCTCGTCCACATACACCACGCGACCGCACGAGCCCCACTCCAGCAGGACGGCGGAGATCCACGCCTCCTTCTGGAGTTCCGCGGTACCCGCCTTCACGGCGGCCTCACCGCTGACCGGATCCAGTTCCCAGAACACACAGGACCGGCAACGCAGGGGCAGATCCTGGAGGTTGTCCAGGGTGAGCGGTACCAGCCGACGACCCATGACCGCATGGTATCCACTGGCCCCCCGTCTTCCACGGCACAGCCCTTCGACGGCACGGCGCAGGCCGGCTACCGCGGGCAGGCACAGCGCAGACGACCCCAACACGGGCGGCCACAACACGGGCAGGCGCAAGCAGCAGGCGACGGCCCAGGCAAGCGGAGCACAGCCACCGTCGCCGCCACCGCCACCCCCACCACCGGTACGGTCACCGCCACCGGCACCGCGGCACAGCGAAGGGCGGACCGGCCCGGTTCCCACCGGCACGGCCCGCCCTCAGCGGTCCGGGATCACTCCCCGGAAAGACCCTGCTCCAGCACCCGGCCCTCGCCCGGTGCCAGCGTCCCCAGAATCCGCTCCAGATCCTCCATCGAGGCGAACTCGACGGTGATCTTGCCCTTCTTCTGGCCCAGGTCCACCTTCACCCGCGTCTCGAACCGGTCCGACAGCCGCGTCGCCAACTCGCTCAGCGCCGGAGCCACCCGGGCACCCGCCCGCGGCCCCTTCGGCTTCACCGTGCTGGAAGGCTCCGACGCCATCAGCGCCACGATCTCCTCCACCGCACGCACCGACAGTTGCTCGGCCACGATCCGATGCGCGAGCCGGTCCTGCTCGCCGGAGTCCTCCACCGACAGCAGCGCACGCGCATGCCCAGCCGAGATCACTCCAGCTGCCACCCGGCGCTGGATCGACGGCGACAGCTTCAGCAGCCGCAGCGTGTTCGACACCTGCGGACGCGAGCGTCCGATGCGGTCCGCCAGCTGATCATGCGTGCAATGGAAGTCCTGGAGCAGTTGGTCGTACGCCGCTGCCTCCTCCAGTGGATTCAGCTGCGCCCGGTGCAGGTTTTCCAGGAGGGCGTCCAACAGCAGCTTCTCGTCGTCCGTCGCCCGGATGATCGCCGGAATGCGCTCCAGCCCGGCCTTTCGGCAAGCCCGCCACCGCCGCTCGCCCATGATGAGCTCGTAGCGGCCCGGCCCCGACTGCCGCACCACGACCGGCTGGAGCAGGCCCACCTCCTGAATCGATGTCACGAGCTCCGCCAAGGCGTCCTCGTCGAACACCTCACGCGGCTGCCTCGGGTTCGGCGTGATCGAATCCATCGGAAGCTCGGCGAATGTCGCGCCCGCCACCTCAGGGGGCTCGGTCGCCGGAACCGGCTCGGGCTCCGGCACCGGGACGACGACCGAAGACGTTTCACGTGAAACATCGGCCTGCGCCAGTGAGGCCAGCTTCGCCGCCGCGACCCCTCGCTCCGAGGTCAGCACCGGCACCGCCGACGGGGACGTCGACCCGGCACTGATCGCCGGCGGCGTTCTCTCTTGGGGAGCTGCCGGGATCAGCGCACCGAGTCCCCGCCCCAGGCCCCTACGTCGCTCACTCACTGGATCCCCTCCGCCACATTCCGCGTGCTGTTCATGCCCATGCCCAGATGGGCCTGGTGGGCGTCGTACTGCATTCCGACCCCGCGGAACGCGATCTCCCGTGCCGCCTCCAGGTAGGAGAGCGAGCCGCTTGAACCCGGGTCATAGGTGAGCACCGTCTGCCCATAACTGGGTGCCTCCGAAATGCGCACCGACCGCGGGATGCTCGTCCGCAGCACCTCCTTGCCGAAATGCGTGCGCACTTCCTCCGCCACCTGCGAGGCCAACCGGGTCCTGCCGTCGTACATCGTCAGCAGGATCGTCGACACGTGCAGCGTCGGATTCAGGTGGGCGCGCACCAGGTCGACATTGCGCAGGAGCTGCCCCAGCCCCTCCAGCGCGTAGTACTCGCACTGGATGGGAATCAGCACCTCGGCCCCCGCCACCAGTGCGTTCACCGTCAGCAGCCCCAGCGAGGGCGGGCAGTCGATCAGGATGTAGTCGAGCGGCTGCTCGTACGCCTGGATCGCCCGCTGCAAGCGGCTCTCCCGCGCGACGAGCGACACCAGCTCGATCTCCGCACCTGCCAGATCGATCGTGGCGGGAGCACAGAACAGGCCCTCCACATCCACCACCGGCTGGACGACCTCCAGGAGGGGCCGGCTGTCCACGAGCACGTCGTAGATGGACGGGACATCGGCATGGTGATCGATGCCCAGCGCCGTGGACGCGTTGCCCTGCGGGTCCAGGTCGACCACCATCACCCTGGCCCCGTGCAGGGCCAGCGAAGCCGCCAGATTCACGGTCGTCGTGGTCTTGCCCACGCCGCCCTTCTGGTTGGCGACCACGATGACCCTGGTCTGCGGGGGCCGGGGCAGCCCCTGGCCGGCGCGCCCCAGGGCCTCGACGGCCAGCTGGGCGGACCGGCCGATGGGAGTGTCGTTGTCTACAAGGGGCGACGATGTTTCACGTGAAACATCGTCGCCCACCGGTTCAGAGCGGGGACCGGGGACCGGATCGGCCATCGGCCCCGCGAGGTTGGCGTCGGACCGCACGGTGTCACTCTCCTCGACAGCGGGCTCGGGATGCACAGAGCCTCCCATGTCACCCGGGGCACGAACCAGCGGGGCCCGTACTCCTGTGGATGAATCCACCGATGTGGACAACTCCGTCCCCCTCGCCTCCTTACGTTGACGGGGGGACGACGCCGCACGACCGCGGCTGATGATTCCGTGCAGCAGAGAGCGACGTTTCACGTGAAACACGATGCCCGGACGGAGTCTGGCAGGCCGCTACGACACTCCGAAATCCATACCTACAGGGCGCAACCCGGCGAAACAGTCCCTACAGCACAGCGCACGGGACCGTCAGCGGCGTCGACGCGTACGGCTGACCCGGGCCGCCTTGGCCCGCTTGGCCGCGAACCTCACCCCACCGGGGCTCTCTCCGACCTCGGCCCGCACCACCGTCGACAGCGGGTCCACCACACCCTCACCCACGTGGAGCACCGAGGTCTTCACCACACCGAGCTTCGCCAGCGCGGCCTTCGCCGCCACCAGCTCCTCCTCGGCGGTGTCGCCCTTCAACGCCAGCATCTCCCCGTAAGGACGCAGCAGCGGCACACCCCAGCCGGCCAGCCGGTCCAGCGGAGCCACCGCGCGCGCCGTCACCACATGCACCGGCTGGACCTTGCCCAGCACCTCCTCGGCGCGTCCGCGCACCACCGTGACATGGTCCAGGCCCAGCAGCTCCACGGCCTCCTGGAGGAAGGTCGTCCGCCGCAGCAGCGGCTCCAGCAGCGTGATCTTCAGATCCCGGCGTACCAGAGCCAACGGGATACCGGGCAGACCGGCCCCCGAGCCCACATCGCACACGGTGACGCCCTGCGGCACCACCTCCGAGAGCACCGCGCAGTTCAACAGGTGCCGCTCCCACAGCCGCGGGACCTCACGCGGCCCGATCAGACCCCGCTCGACCCCCGCGTCCGCCAGCAGCTCCGCATACCGCACAGCTTCGGGGAAAAACTCACCGAACACCGCGCGCGCCTCTTCGGGCGCCGGGGGAAGCTCCGCTGCCTCCGTCACGGGGACCGTCCTTCCGTTCCGCAAGATAGGTAAACCCACGTCTTTACGATGTCGCTTCGTTCACGTGCCAGGCTGACAAACATCGGCCCCGCCTGCGATACAGACGGGGCCGAACATCTCGTTACCGCTCAGGCGGGGAGCACGACGACGAAGCGCTGCGGCTCCTCGCCCTCGGACTCGCTGCGCAGGCCGGCGGCCGCCACGGCATCGTGGACGACCTTCCGCTCGAACGGCGTCATCGGCGCCAGCTTCATCGGCTCGCCGGACGCCTTCACGTCCGTCGCGGCCTGGACGCCCAGTGCCGTCAGCTCCTCGCGCTTCTTCGCACGGAACCCGGCGATGTCCAGCATCAGACGGCTGCGGTCCCCGGTCTCGCGGTGCACGGCGAGGCGGGTCAGCTCCTGCAGAGCCTCCAGAACCTCACCGTCGCGCCCCACGAGCTTCTGCAGGTCGCGGGCGGAGTCGCCGACGATCGACACCGCGGCCCGGTCGGCCTCGACGTCCATGTCGATGTCGCCGTCCAGGTCGGCGATGTCGAGCAGACCCTCAAGGTAGTCGGCCGCGATCTCACCCTCCTGCTCAAGGCGGGTCAGGGTGTCGCCACCCTCAGCGGCGGCGGTGGTGGTGCCTTCCGTCACGGGAGGGACTCCTTCTTACTTCTTGGGAGAGGACTTGGTGGGCGTCTGGCGCCGCGACTTGGACTGCCGCTTCGGCTGCTGCCGCTTCGCGGCACCGCCGCTCGCCGCATCCGACTCGGCCGTGGCCTCAGGACTCTTGATCACAGAGCCGTCCGCCTGCGCGGCCAGTCCCTGCTTGGTCAGAGCCGTGATGAACTTGCGCTCGTTGTCATTGCGGTCCGGGCCCTTGGCCACGATCGCCGCGACGACCTTCTTCTTGCTCCGGCCCTTGACGTCACCGTGCGCGCCGATGTGCTTGAGCAGACGCGTCAGGTACTCGTCCTGTGCCTTGCTGCCCGGCGTCGGGTTCTGGTTGATCACGTACATCTGCTGACCCATGGTCCACACGTTCGTGGTCAGCCAGTAGACGAGAACACCGACGGGGAAGTTGATGCCCATGACCGCGAAGATCACCGGGAAGATGTACATCAGCATCTTCTGCTGCTGCATGAACGGCGTCTTGACCGAGAGGTCGACGTTCTTCTGCATCAGCTGACGCTGGGTGTAGAACTGCGACAGCGACATCAGGATGATCATGATGGCGGTCACGACACGCACATCGATGATCGAGGCGTCCAAGGCCGCGACCTTCGCCGCGCTGTCCGTGAACGTCGCCGCGAGCGGTGCGCCGAAGATGTGTGCCTCACGGGCGCTGGCGAGCAGCGGGCCGTCGATCTCGCCGACTTCCTTGCCACTCGCGATGCTCGACAGCACGTGGTAGAGCGCGAAGAAGAACGGGGACTGCGCCAGGATGGGAAGGCACGAGGAGAGCGGGTTGGTACCCGTCTCCTTGTAGAGCTTCATCATCTCTTCGGACTGGCGCTGCTTGTCGTTCTTGTAGCGCTCCTGGATCACCTTCATCCGCGGCTGGAGCGCCTGCATGCCCCGCGTCGCCTTGATCTGCTTCACGAAGAGCGGGATCAGACAGATACGGATCAAGATCACCAGAGACACGATGGACAGGCCCCAGGCCCACCCGCTGTCCGCACCGAAGAGCGCACCGTACAGCTTGTGGAACTGAACGATGATCCACGAGACGGGTGTGGTGATGAAGGCGAAGAAACTGGCAATCGTGTCCACTAATCAGGCTCCTTGAGCATTGCGAGATCTACGCAACGCACTGCGCAGCTGCTCGTGCCAACGCGGGCGTTTACGAGGTGGGACGTGGTCCACACCACCCGGGGACCACGGATTGCACCGCAGGATCCGCCAGGCGGTCAGAACCGTCCCCTTCACCGCACCATGCCGGTCGATGGCCGTGTACCCGTAGTGCGAGCACGAGGGGTAGTAGCGGCACACCGGCCCGAGCAGCGGACTGATCGTCCACTGGTACAGCTTGATCAAAGCGAGCAGCGGGTACTTCATCGAGCCACGCCTCCCAGGAGCCGTGCCAGAGCGGCATCGAGGTCCCGGGCCAGTTCATCGGGGCCGGCATCGCCCGCTCCGGGCAAGGCACGCACCACCACCAGGCTACCGGCGGGCAGCTGAGACAGCCGCTCACGGACAAGATGACGCAAACGGCGCTTCACCCGGTTACGGACGACGGCGACGCCGACAGCCTTGCTGACGACGAAACCCGCACGCGTCGAGGGATCGATCTCCCCCGGCTCGTGCGGGTCCGTTGCACCGCTTGTACGTAGGTGGACGACGAGGAGCGGGCGACCGGCCCGACGACCTCGACGTACCGCACTCGCGAAGTCCTCGCGCCGCCTCAGCCGATTTTCGGGAGACAGCACGACGTCACGACCTGCGCGTTGTTATGCGGAGAGGGCGGAACGGCCCTTGCCACGGCGGTTCGCCAGGATCGCGCGACCGGCACGCGTACGCATCCGGAGACGGAAGCCGTGGGTCTTGGCACGACGGCGGTTGTTCGGCTGGAAGGTGCGCTTGCTCACTCGGGGGCTCCAGAGAATGAATCGTTGTGGCGGGACATCGCCTGGCTGTCACCGTGCGCCCACGAGGAAACTCGCGTGTTCGCCCGAGTGGCACCGCTAAACGATCACTGATAGTGACCTTCGCCCATCGGTAGGCAGGCGGCAGCAGCCATCGACAACTCGACCTCGTTACGGTACGCGCGGCTACGCCATCCGGTCAAACCGAGGCGACGGTGCCCCACACTGTGCACAGGCTGTGGACAACGACTTGAACCGTACCCGTCGCGCTGACTACCGTTGCCCGATCCCTGCTTTTTTTGTCCCGACCGTCCCAAAGAACCACACATTCGTGGGACCCCTGTGAGAGAGCGTGCTCTGTGGCTGACGTACCTGCCGATCTTGCCGCAGTGTGGCCAAGGGTGCTCGAAAAGCTCCTCGGGGAAGGACAGCCGGGCATCGAGCCCAAGGACAAGCAGTGGGTCGAGCGCTGCCAGCCCCTGGCCCTCGTGGCCGACACCGCCCTGCTCGCCGTCCCCAATGAATGGGGCAAGCGCGTCCTCGAGGGCCGCCTGGCGCCGCTGATCAGCGACGCGCTCAGCCGGGAGTGCGGGCGGCCCATCCGGATCGCCATCACCGTGGACGACTCGGCCGGCGAGCCCTCGCATCCCGCTCCCGCCCAGCAGCGCGACACCTACGAGTCCTACGGCGGCCAGCGCACCGGCGGCCACACCCACTCCGGCGGGCACGCGGGCCCCTCCGACGACCAGCTCCCCACCGCCCGCCCCGCCTACCCGGACTACCAGCAGCAGCGGCCGGAGTCCGGAGCCTGGCCCCGCGGCGGTCAGCAGGACGACTACGGCTGGCAGCAGCCCCGCCTCGGCGGCTTCCCCGAGCGCGACCCGTACGCCTCCCCGCAGCCGAAGTACCTCCAGCAGTCCGAGCCCTCCGGTTACGACCAGGGCTCCTACGAGCAGCAGAAGTACGAGCAGTCCCCCTACGACCCGCAGCAGTACGAGCAGCCCCCGCCGCGCCAGGCGCCCGGCCGGCCCGCCTCCGCCCCGGCCCCCTCCAGCGGCTCCACCTCGGGGCCGCTTGAGCCCACCGCCCGCCTGAACCCCAAGTACCTCTTCGACACCTTCGTCATCGGTGCCTCCAACCGCTTCGCGCACGCCGCGGCGGTGGCCGTCGCCGAGGCGCCCGCGAAGGCGTACAACCCGCTCTTCATCTATGGGGAGTCGGGTCTCGGCAAAACGCATCTGCTGCACGCCATCGGGCACTACGCGCGGAGCCTCTACCCCGGCACCCGCGTGCGGTACGTGAGCTCCGAGGAGTTCACCAACGAGTTCATCAACTCCATCCGCGACGGCAAGGGCGACGCGTTCCGAAAGCGCTACCGCGAGATGGACATCCTGCTCGTCGACGACATCCAGTTCCTCGCGAGCAAGGAGTCGACGCAGGAGGAGTTCTTCCACACCTTCAATACGCTCCACAACGCCAACAAGCAGATCGTGCTGTCCTCCGACCGGCCGCCCAAGCAGCTCGTCACCCTTGAGGACCGGCTCCGCAACCGCTTCGAGTGGGGCCTGATCACCGACGTCCAGCCGCCCGAGCTGGAGACCCGCATCGCGATCCTGCGCAAGAAGGCGGTGCAGGAACAGCTCAACGCCCCGCCGGAGGTCCTGGAGTTCATCGCCTCCCGCATCTCGCGCAACATCCGCGAGCTGGAAGGGGCGTTGATCCGGGTCACGGCCTTCGCGAGCCTCAACCGGCAGCCGGTCGACCTGGGCCTCACCGAGGACGTCCTCAAGAACCTGATCCCGGGTGGGGAGGACAGCGCGCCCGAGATCACCGCCTCCGACATCATGGCGGCCACCGCCGACTACTTCGGCCTCACCGTGGACGACCTGTGCGGCTCCTCGCGCAGCCGCGTCCTGGTCACGGCACGGCAGATCGCCATGTACCTGTGCCGGGAGCTCACCGACCTGTCCCTGCCCAAGATCGGGGCCCAGTTCGGCGGCCGCGACCACACCACGGTCATGCACGCGGACCGCAAGATCCGCGCGCTGATGGCGGAGCGGCGCTCCATCTACAACCAGGTCACCGAGCTCACCAACCGCATCAAGAACGCCTGAGCCGGCCCGACAAGCCCTGCAACAGCCGTGGCAGAGCCACGGTTTGGGCTCCTCACACCGCTTTCAGAGGGCGCTCCCGGATCACTACGGGGGCGCCCTTCGTCGTCCGCGCGCCCCTGACCTGTTCGAATACGCCCCCCGCGGAGCAACTTATCCACAGATTGGGAGACTTTCTTCCGTCCACACCCTGGGGACGGTTCCCACTACCCACAATCTGTCCACAGGGCTCTCCGGTGAGGGATCATCAGGGCAGGTCACGACCCTGTGGATTTGTGCGCAACCTTCATCCACAGGCTGTGGACAACTTTTTCGTCCACAGCACCTCCGTCCCCTTGTCCACCGCCGACCCACAGGTTCTCGCATGCTGTGCACAGGATGCGAGGACTTCTCCACACCGTTGTCCACTGTTCGGCAACAGGAAGGGCCCTCTCACCGCCCCGAGTGAAAGCGGTCACACGGATGTAGACGTTTGGCCTGTGGAGTACTGGGGAAAAGCTGGGGACGCACCTGTGGAGTACTGGGGGTCACCTGGGGACGGCCTGTGCAGAACTTTTTGTTCTCCACAGGGACACCGGGTTGTCCACCGGTGCCATGCACAGGGCCGGTGGATAAAAAACGGGGTGTGACCTGCGAAAACATGGTTATCCACTGTATCCACAGGCCCTACTACTACTCCCATAGAGAGTGAGACCGGATTCGGTTTTCAAGCAGGGCCTGTGCACAACTCGCCGGACCCCCGCCCCGACATCCCGCTCCCGACTTGACCTCCGGCCGCACCGACTGTCGGCGCCGTACGTCAGACTGGTCCCAGGCATCGAGACATCGGGCCGACGACGAAGGCCGACAGACGAGCGAGCAACAGCAGGAGGCGGTTCCGGTGAAGATCCGGGTGGAGCGCGACGTACTCGCGGAGGCGGTGGCTTGGGCGGCCCGTAGCCTTCCGGCCCGGCCGCCGGTGCCCGTTCTCGCGGGCCTGCTGCTCAAGACCGAGGACGGCACGCTGAGCCTCTCCGGCTTCGACTACGAGGTCTCGGCCCGCGTCTCCGTCGAGGCGGACGTCGAAGAGGACGGCACGGTCCTGGTCTCCGGCCGGCTGCTCGCCGACATCTGCCGCGCCCTGCCGAACCGCCCGGTGGAGATTTCCACAGACGGTGTACGGGCGGTCGTGGTCTGCGGATCCTCGCGATTCACACTCCACACCCTGCCTGTGGAGGAATACCCGGCGCTGCCGCAGATGCCGACCGCGACCGGCACCGTGCCCGGTGAGGTCTTCGCCTCCGCGGCCGCCCAGGTCGCCATCGCCGCCGGCCGCGACGACACCCTGCCCGTGCTGACCGGTGTCCGCATCGAGATCGAGGGCGACCGCGTCACGCTGGCCTCCACCGACCGCTACCGCTTCGCGGTCCGCGAGTTCATGTGGAAGCCGGAGGACCCGCAGGCCTCCGCCGTGGCCCTGGTCCCCGCGAAGACGCTGCTAGACACCGCCAAGTCGCTGACCAGCGGCGACACGGTGACCCTGGCCCTGTCGGGCTCCGGCAAGGGCGAGGGCCTGATCGGCTTCGAGGGCGCCGGCCGGCGCACCACCACCCGCCTCCTCGAGGGCGACCTGCCGAAGTACCGCACGCTCTTCCCGACCGAGTTCAACTCCGTCGCCGTGATCGAGACCGCCCCCTTCGTCGAGGCCGTCAAGCGCGTCGCCCTCGTGGCCGAGCGGAACACCCCGGTCCGTCTGAGCTTCGAGCAGGGCGTACTGATCCTGGAAGCAGGCTCCAGCGACGACGCACAGGCTGTGGAGCGCGTCGACTGCGTCCTGGAGGGCGACGACATCTCGATCGCCTTCAACCCGACCTTCCTGCTGGACGGCCTGAGTGCGATCGACTCGCCGGCCGCGCAGCTCAGCTTCACCACGTCCACCAAGCCGGCGCTGCTCAGCGGCCGCCCCGCGGTCGACGCCGAAGCGGACGAGACGTACAAGTACCTGATCATGCCGGTGCGTCTCTCCGGCTGATCCTTCTGGATCCTTCGCAGGTCAGGCCCGGTCTCGCAGCCTGCGAGACCGGGCCTGACCGCGTCGGGGGCATACCGCGCCCCGTGCCGCCGGGCCACACGGCCGGGCGTAGTCTCGGGGGTCGGGGGTGTCCCCGGGAATCCAGGGACCCCGGCAAAGACGGCCACAACGCTTAAGGAACCACCTGATGGAGCTTGGTCTCGTCGGTCTCGGCAAGATGGGCGGCAACATGCGCGAGCGCATCCGCCGCGCAGGCCACACCGTCATCGGATACGACCGCAACCCGGACCTCGCCGATGTCCACAGCCTGCGAGAACTTGTGGACAGCCTGGAGGCCCCCCGCGTCGTGTGGGTGATGGTCCCCGCCGGTGCGGCGACCCAGTCCACCGTCGACGAGCTGTCCGAGCTGCTCTCGCCCGGCGACGTCGTCGTCGACGGCGGCAACTCGCGCTGGACGGATGACGAGAAGCACGCCGCCGAGCTGGCGGCCAAGGGCATCGGCTTCGTGGACTGCGGTGTCTCGGGTGGCGTGTGGGGCCTGGAGAACGGCTACGCCCTCATGTACGGCGGCACGAAGGAAGACGTGGCGCGCGTGCAGCCGGTCTTCGACGCACTGAAGCCTGAGGGCGAGTTCGGCGCCGTGCACGCCGGCAAGGTCGGCGCCGGCCACTTCGCGAAGATGGTCCACAACGGCATCGAGTACGCCATGATGCAGGCCTACGCCGAGGGCTGGGAGCTCCTGGAGAAGGTGGACTCGGTCACCGACGTCCGCGAGGTCTTCCGCTCCTGGCAGCAGGGCACGGTCATCCGTTCCTGGCTGCTGGACCTGGCCGTGAACGCCCTGGACGAGGACGAGCACCTGCAGCAGCTGCGCGGCTACGCCCAGGACTCCGGCGAGGGCCGCTGGACGGTGGAGGCGGCGATCGACAACGCCGTACCGCTGCCCGCGATCACCGCCTCGCTCTTCGCGCGCTTCGCGTCGCGCCAGGACGACTCCCCGCAGATGAAGATGATCGCCGCGCTGCGCAACCAGTTCGGCGGCCACGCGGTCGAGAAGAAGTAGCGGCCCGGGTCCGGAGCGGCTCGTATCAGGAGCGGCTCCGGGCCGGAGCAGCGAGCCGCACAGCACCAGACAGAACAGAGCACAGCAGTGGAAGCCGGGGGAGGTCGGCGCCGTATGCATGTTTCGCATCTCTCATTGGCCGACTTCCGCTCGTACGCCCGGGCCGAGGTCCCGCTCGACCCGGGCGTCACCGCCTTCGTGGGCCCCAACGGCCAGGGAAAGACCAATCTGGTCGAGGCGATCGGCTATCTGGCGACGCTGGGCAGCCACCGGGTGTCCTCGGACGCCCCCCTGGTGCGGATGGGCGCGGAACGGGCGATCATCCGCGCGGCCGTGACGCAGGGCGAGCGCCAGCAGCTGGTGGAGCTGGAGCTGAATCCGGGGCGCGCGAACAGGGCCCGGATCAACCGGTCCTCGCAGGTCAGACCGCGGGACGTGCTGGGGATCGTACGGACGGTGCTGTTCGCGCCGGAGGACCTCGCGCTGGTGAAGGGCGATCCGGGAGAGCGGCGCCGGTTCCTCGACGAGCTCGTCACGGCGCGCTCGCCGCGGATGGCGGCGGTCCGGTCCGACTACGAGCGGGTGCTCAAGCAGCGCAACACGCTGCTGAAGTCGGCGGCGATGGCACGCCGGCACGGTGGGCGCTCGATGGACATGTCCACGCTGGACGTGTGGGACCAGCATCTCGCGCGCGTGGGCGCGGAGCTGCTGGCCCAGCGGCTGGACCTGATCGCCACGCTGATGCCGCTCGCCGACAAGGCCTACGAGCAGCTCGCGCCCGGCGGCGGTCCGCTGGGGCTGTCGTACAAGTCCTCGGCGGGCGAGCCGGTGGACAGCGGGGCGGCGCGGACGCGGGAGGCGCTGTACGAGGTCCTGCTGGCGGCCCTGTCGGACGTGCGCAAGCAGGAGATCGAGCGGGGCGTGACCTTGGTGGGTCCGCACCGCGACGACGTGGTGCTGCGGCTGGGCGAACTGCCGGCGAAGGGCTACGCGAGCCACGGGGAGTCCTGGTCGTACGCGCTGGCGCTGCGGCTGGCCTCGTACGAGCTGCTGCGCTCGGAGGGCAGTGAGCCGGTGCTGATCCTGGACGACGTGTTCGCGGAGCTGGACGTGCGGCGCCGGGAGCGGCTGGCGGAGCTGGTGGCGCCGGGCGAGCAGGTCCTGGTGACGGCGGCGGTGGACGATGACGTTCCGGGTGTGCTGGCGGGGGCGCGGTTCGGGGTGTCCGGTGGTGAGGTGACCCGGTTGTGAGCGGTGTGCAGAACGATCCCCCCAGGATTCCGGAGCCCTCCGGTATCGATCTCGCGCGCCAGGCGCTGGCGGCGGCGCGGGAGCAGGCGCGGGCCCGCGGCAGTGCGGTGAGCGGGCGCAAGCGGCCGCAGCTGGGGCTGCGCTCGGGTGCGCGGGCGGACGGCCGGGACCCCATGCCGCTGATGGCGGCGCTCGACCGCTTGCGGACCGAGCGCGGCTGGGAGATGCCGATGGCGGTGGCCGGTGTGATGGAGCGCTGGCCGGAGATCGTCGGCCCCGAGATCGCGGCGCACTGTGTACCGGAGCGGTACGAGGACCGCGAGCTGGTGGTGCGGTGCGACTCCTCGGCGTGGGCGGCGCAGCTGAAGCTGCTGGCCCCGCAGCTCGTGGCGCGGCTGAACGCGGATCTGGGGCAGGGCACGGTGCGCCTGATCAAGGTGCACGGCCCCGGCGGGCGGCCCAAGTCGTACGGACCCTGGCGGGCGCCGGGCAGCACGGGCCCGGGCGACACCTACGGCTGACCGGGGCCGCCGGGTCGCCTGCGGCGGGCTCCGCGGGTCTGACCGGGCTCGGCTTCGAGCGGTCGCTCGCCTGCGGCGGCCTGGGCGGGCTCGGCTTCGGCTGGGTCGGCGTCTGCTGCTGCCCTCCGGCCGAGGCGGCCCCGCGTTGCCCTGTGCCCGCGGTCGGCTGCCGCCGCCGTTCGCGCGGGCGGGGTTCCGGTGCCGTGCGCGCGGGGCCGGGCCCCGGTGCCGGCAGCCGACCGCTCCGCCGTGGCGGCGGAGCCCGGCAGACCGGCTCGATTCCGGCCTGGGCCCGGCTCCCGAGGAGCCCCCAGGAGCCCGCGCGGACCGGCAGGTGCCCAGGGCTGGTGGATGACCCCGCGCACACCGCGTTGTCCCGTACTGGTGGCCGGCTGCGGCCGCCGCCCCGTGGCCGGCCGGGCCGGGCCGGGCCGGGTGGCGGGGCCGGTTGCCGGCCGAGGTGACCCCGCGCTGTCCCCCGTACCCACCTGCTCCGCCGTGGGGCCGGGCCCTGCGGAGCAGGCGGCGGTTCCGGGCGGCGCCCTGCTTCGGAGCACCCCCGAGGATCCCCCACGCGGACCCGGCGGGCGCCGCCGGCCGGGCGGATGAGACCGCCGTCGCGCGTGGTGTCCCTCACGGTAGCGGGAGGTTGACAGCCCGAAGCGCTGGATGCCCGTGTGAGCCTCTTTGAGCCCCGTCCCGGATATGGGGAGTCGGAGAGAGGAGGTTCAGGGCGGCACATGCGGACTCAGGTACCGGCAAACCCCCATTCATGTCCGAGGTACCGGTAGACTGAAGCGAATCCCGCCCCCAGGCGGGATCACCAGTTCAGTACCGCTGACAAAAGCTGACAACGCAGATCGACGCAGCCGCTCCTGCTTGCATGCCTGCTGGCCCGGAGTACGGCCTGTGCTGTGCCAGAAAGGGCGCTTCGTGGCCGATTCCGGCAACCCCAACGAGAAGAACGAGTCCACAGCCGGCGAGGCCGGTGAGTCTTCGTACACCGGCAGCAACATCCAGGTCCTGGAGGGCCTGGACGCGGTCCGCAAGCGGCCCGGCATGTACATCGGGTCGACGGGTGAGCGCGGCCTGCACCACCTCGTCTACGAGGTCGTCGACAACTCGGTCGACGAGGCGCTCGCCGGGCAGGCGAACCGCATCGACGTGACGATCCTCGCCGACGGCGGCGTCAAGGTCGTCGACAACGGCCGCGGCATCCCGGTCGACATCGTGCCGTCCGAGGGGAAGCCGGCCGTCGAGGTCGTGCTGACCGTCCTGCACGCGGGCGGCAAGTTCGGCGGTGGCGGTTACGCCGTCTCCGGCGGTCTGCACGGCGTGGGCGTCTCCGTCGTGAACGCGCTGTCGACGCGCGTCGCGGTCGAGGTCCGGCGTGACGGCTACCGCTGGACCCAGGAGTACAAGCTCGGCGCGCCGACGGCTCCGCTGAAGCAGAACGAGGAGACGTCCGAGACGGGCACCTCGGTGACCTTCTGGGCCGACGGCGACATCTTCGAGACGACCGAGTACTCCTTCGAGACGCTGTCGCGGCGCTTCCAGGAGATGGCCTTCCTGAACAAGGGCCTGACCCTGTCGCTGACGGACGAGCGCGAGTCCGCGAAGGCCACGGTCGGCGCCGACGACCCGGACGCGGACGCGGTCGAGCCCCCGGCGCGCACGGTCGAGTACCACTACGAGGGCGGCATCGTCGACTTCGTGAAGTACCTCAACTCGCGCAAGGGCGAGCTGATCCACCCGACGGTCATCGACGTCGAGTCCGAGGACAAGGAGCGCATGCTCTCGGTCGAGATCGCGATGCAGTGGAACTCGCAGTACACGGAGGGCGTGTACTCCTTCGCGAACACGATCCACACCCATGAGGGCGGTACGCACGAGGAGGGCTTCCGTGCGGCGCTGACGGGTCTGGTCAACCGCTACGCGCGCGAGAAGAAGTTCCTGCGGGAGAAGGACGACAACCTCGCCGGCGAGGACATCCGCGAGGGTCTGACCGCGATCATCTCGATCAAGCTGGGCGAGCCGCAGTTCGAGGGCCAGACGAAGACCAAGCTGGGCAACACGGAGGCCAAGACCTTCGTGCAGAAGGTCGTGCACGAGCACCTCAACGACTGGTTCGACCGGAACCCGAACGAGGCCGCGGACATCATCCGCAAGTCCATCCAGGCGGCCACGGCGCGGGTCGCCGCCCGCAAGGCCCGTGACCTCACCCGTCGCAAGGGCCTGCTGGAGAGCGCCTCGCTGCCGGGCAAGCTGTCCGACTGCCAGTCGAACGACCCGACGAAGTGCGAGATCTTCATCGTCGAGGGCGACTCCGCCGGCGGCTCGGCCAAGTCGGGCCGCAACCCGATGTACCAGGCCATCCTGCCGATCCGCGGCAAGATCCTGAACGTCGAGAAGGCCCGTATCGACAAGATCCTCCAGAACACCGAGGTCCAGGCACTGATCAGTGCCTTCGGCACCGGCGTGCACGAGGACTTCGACATCGAGAAGCTCCGCTATCACAAGATCATCCTGATGGCGGACGCCGACGTCGACGGCCAGCACATCAACACCCTGCTGCTGACCTTCCTGTTCCGCTTCATGCGGCCCCTGGTCGAGGCCGGGCACGTGTACCTGTCCCGTCCGCCGCTCTACAAGATCAAGTGGGGCCGGGAGGACTTCGAGTACGCGTACTCGGACCGCGAGCGCGACGCCCTGGTGGAGCTCGGCAAGCAGAACGGCAAGCGGATCAGGGAAGACTCGATCCAGCGCTTCAAGGGTCTGGGCGAGATGAACGCCGAGGAGCTGCGCGTCACCACCATGGACGTCGACCACCGCGTGCTCGGCCAGGTCACCCTGGACGACGCGGCGCAGGCCGACGACCTGTTCTCGGTGCTGATGGGTGAGGACGTCGAAGCACGGCGCTCCTTCATCCAGCGCAACGCCAAGGACGTTCGCTTCCTCGACATCTGAGTCGGCTCAGCTGACTGCTCGAAAGGACCTTTGACCAGCAATGGCCGACGAAACCACCCCCACCGCCGAGAATCCCGCGGAGGAGCAGCCCGTGCTGCGGATCGAGCCCGTCGGGCTCGAAACGGAGATGCAGCGCTCCTACCTCGACTACGCGATGTCCGTCATCGTCTCGCGCGCACTGCCCGACGTGCGCGACGGTCTCAAGCCGGTGCACCGCCGCGTGCTGTACGCGATGTACGACGGCGGCTACCGGCCCGAGAAGGGCTTCTACAAGTGCGCCCGCGTCGTCGGTGACGTCATGGGCACCTACCATCCGCACGGCGACTCCTCCATCTACGACGCCCTGGTCCGCCTGGCCCAGCCGTGGTCGATGCGGATGCCGCTGGTGGACTCGAACGGCAACTTCGGCTCTCCGGGCAACGACCCCGCAGCGGCGATGCGCTACACCGAGTGCAAGCTGATGCCGCTGGCCATGGAGATGCTCCGGGACATCGACGAGGAGACCGTCGACTTCACGGACAACTACGACGGCCGCAACCAGGAGCCGACCGTCCTGCCGGCGCGCTTCCCGAACCTGCTGGTCAACGGCAGCGCCGGCATCGCGGTCGGCATGGCCACGAACATCCCGCCGCACAACCTGCGCGAGGTGGCGGCGGGCGCCCAGTGGGCGCTGGAGCACCCGGAGGCCACGCACGAGGAGTTGCTCGACGCGCTCCTCGAACGGATCAAGGGCCCTGACTTCCCGTCCGGCGCGCTGGTCGTGGGCCGCAAGGGCATCGAGGAGGCGTACCGGACCGGTCGCGGCTCCATCACGATGCGCGCGGTGGTGGAGGTCGAGGAGATCCAGAACCGCCAGTGCCTGGTGGTCACGGAGCTTCCGTACCAGACCAACCCGGACAATCTGGCGCAGAAGATCGCCGACCTGGTCAAGGACGGGAAGGTCGGCGGGATCGCCGACGTCCGTGACGAGACCTCTTCGCGCACCGGCCAGCGACTGGTGATCGTCCTGAAGCGCGACGCGGTCGCCAAGGTCGTGCTGAACAACCTGTACAAGCACACCGATCTGCAGACGAACTTCGGCGCGAACATGCTGGCGCTGGTGGACGGCGTGCCGCGCACGCTCTCGATCGACGCCTTCATCCGCCACTGGGTGACGCACCAGATCGAGGTCATCGTCCGGCGTACGAGGTTCCGCCTGCGCAAGGCGGAGGAGCGCGCGCACATCCTGCGCGGCCTGCTCAAGGCACTGGACGCGATCGACGAGGTCATCGCGCTGATCCGGCGCAGCAACACGGTGGAGATCGCGCGCGAGGGCCTGATGGGCCTGCTGGAGATCGACGAGATCCAGGCGAACGCGATCCTGGAGATGCAACTGCGGCGCCTGGCGGCGCTGGAGCGGCAGAAGATCGTCGCCGAGCACGACGAGCTCCAGGCCAAGATCAACGAGTACAACTCGATCCTGGCCTCCGAGCAGCGCCAGCGCACCATCGTCAGCGAGGAGCTGGCCGCGATCGTCGAGAAGTTCGGCGACGACCGGCGCTCCAAGCTGGTGCCCTTCGACGGCGACATGTCCATGGAGGACCTGATCGCCGAAGAGGACATCGTCGTCACGATCACGCACGGCGGCTACGTCAAGCGCACCAAGACCGAGGACTACCGTTCGCAGAAGCGCGGCGGCAAGGGCGTGCGCGGCACGAAGCTGAAGCAGGACGACCTGGTCGACCACTTCTTCGTGTCCACCACGCACCACTGGCTGCTGTTCTTCACGAACAAGGGCCGGGTCTACCGGTCCAAGGCGTACGAGCTGCCGGACGCCGGCCGGGACGCGCGCGGTCAGCACGTGGCGAACCTGCTGGCCTTCCAGCCGGACGAGAAGATCGCCCAGATCCTCGCCATCCGGGACTACGACGCGGCGCCGTACCTGATCCTGGCCACCAAGGGCGGCCTGGTGAAGAAGACGGCGCTCAAGGACTACGACTCGCCCCGTTCGGGTGGTGTCATCGCCATCAACCTCCGCGAGACGGAGGACGGCAGCGACGACGAGCTGATCGGCGCGGAGCTGGTGTCGGCCGAGGACGACCTGCTGCTCATCAGCAGGAAGGCCCAGTCGATCCGCTTCACGGCGACGGACGAGGCGCTGCGCCCGATGGGCCGCGCGACCTCGGGCGTGAAGGGCATGAGTTTCCGCGAGGGGGACGAACTGCTCTCCATGAGCGTGGTCCGGCCCGGTACGTTCGTCTTCACCGCGACCGACGGCGGTTACGCCAAGCGGACGCCGGTCGACGAGTACCGCGTCCAGGGCCGTGGTGGTCTGGGTATCAAGGCCGCCAAGATCGTGGAGGACCGCGGGTCGCTCGTAGGGGCGCTGGTGGTGCACGAAACGGACGAGATTCTCGCCATCACGCTCGGCGGTGGTGTGATCCGTACGCGCGTCAACGAAGTCAGGGAGACCGGCCGTGACACCATGGGCGTCCAGCTGATCAACCTGGGCAAGCGCGATGCCGTGGTGGGCATCGCTCGTAACGCCGAGGCCGGTCAGGAAGCTGACGAGGTCGACGAGATCGAGACAGAGATCGGGACCGAGGCAGCCGAAGGACAGGCCGCCGAGGCCGCCGAGGGCACGCAGCCTTCGGCTGGGGAGCACGAGGAGTAAGTCGTGAGTGGAGCCACGGGCGCCGGACCGTCCAAAACTGGAGCGAACGGTGCCCGTGGCCCCGCCGCGGAATCCCAGGGGGGAACCGTGACGGAAACCCGAGGACCGAAACCGGGCACCGGGACCGGCCAGGTCGCCGGCGCAGGCCCCGGCCAGGAGCAGTCCGCTCAGCCCTATCAGCCGCCGCAGGCCTACACCTCGCCCTCGGGCGCGGGCGGGCCGCACGGCGGGGCGGGCGCCGGTGCGCAGCGCAAGCCGCGTACGGGGGCCCGTACGGTGCCCAGGACGCGCAAGGCCCGGCTGCGGGTGGCCAAGGCCGACCCGTGGTCGGTGATGAAGGTCAGCTTCCTGCTGTCGATCGCGCTGGGCATCTGCACGGTCGTCGCGGCGGCGGTGCTGTGGATGGTCATGGACGCGATGGGCGTCTTCTCGACCGTCGGCGGCACGATCAGCGAGGCGACCGGTTCCAACGAGAGCAACGGCTTCGACCTCCAGTCGTTCCTGTCGCTGCCGCGGGTGCTGGTCTTCAGCTCGGTGATCGCGGTGATCGACGTGGTGCTGATGACGGCACTGGCGACGCTGGGCTCCTTCATCTACAACCTGTCGGCGGGCTTCGTCGGCGGGGTGGAGCTCACCCTCGCCGAGGACGAATGACCGCTGACTGACCTGCGGGGACGCCTCGCGGGAACGGATTTTGGCTCGACCGTGTCTGTGCGCTAATCTTCAGGAGTCAGCGCGCAGCGCGGATGGGGCTATAGCTCAGTTGGTTAGAGCGCATCCCTGATAAGGATGAGGCCACAGGTTCAAATCCTGTTAGCCCCACAGTGTCGAAGACCCCCAGGCCCCCGGCCTGGGGGTCTTCGCCGTTGGGCCGATTGAGGGGTTGCCAGGTCACCGATCGGTATCGGTCGGTGTGTATTGTTGGGCACCAGAAGTCCCCTACGTCAACGAAAGACGAGGTCGCGCGGTGAAGAAGCTGCTCCTGGTCGCACTGGCCGCCATCGGCGGGCTCCTCGTGTACCGCCAGATCCAGGCGGACCGCGCCGAGCAGGACCTGTGGACGGAGGCAACTGACTCCGTGCCCTCTGGTTCCGGTGTGTGAGACCGAAAGCTGATCTCATGAAGCCCCGGCTGCCGCTGCGGTCGGGGCTTCGTGCTGTTCTGCGACACCTAGTTGCATTCTGCAAAGATTTGCCTTGCGCTAGCAAAGTCGGGGTGGGCGTGATGGGTCGGGTACGCAGAGTGGTGGCGGGCGCCGTGGTGGGGGCGGCGGCCCTGGGCCTCACGGCGGGCCTGCCGGGGGCCGCGTACGCCGACGGATCGGCGCCCGAGCCGATTCCGGCCTACCGAGCGGCGGACGGCGCGAGGAAGATCGAGGGCAAGCGCTCCACGGCGGACGCTCCGCTGCTGGAGGCGGGGGCGCTCTACACCGACACGCTCGCTCCCGGGGAGCGGGCCTACCGGCTCTACCTCGACGACAAGTCGACCGTCTACGTCTCCGCCGTCCTCCAGCCGCCGACGGGTGCCAGGGTCGGCTACGGCGACGGCATCGAGGTGAAGGTCATGACGACGGAAGGCCGTGACTGCCCGCACGACAGCGGCCAGGCCTCTTTCGCGTACGACGCCGTCCCCCTCAGCGAAGTCGGGGTGCGGCTGCGGGCGGAGGACGCCGAATGCCAGCAGGCCGGCACCTACTACGCCAAGGTCACGCGGAGGGCGGGCAAGAGCTCCGACCAGAGCCCGTGGCCGGTCGAGCTCCGGCTCCAGCGCGAACCGGCTCTCGCCCCCGGCAGCGAGCCCACCGCCGCCCCCAGCGCCTGGGCCTCCGAGCCCCCGACGCTGCCCGGCACCGAACCGGTGGTCCGCAGCGGAGGGACCGGCTTCAACGACGCCCGCGCGGTGGGCAGTGGCGTGTGGCGTGACGAACTGCGGCCCGGACAGACCCGCTTCTACCGCGTCCCGCTCGACTGGGGACAGCAGCTCGGCCTCAGCGCGGAACTGGCCGCCGCCAAGCTGACGAAGACGTACGGAAGCGCCTCCAACGGGCTCACCGTCTCGCTCTACACGCCCTACCGGGGGCTGGTGGTGTCCCAGGACGCCTCCTACGACGGCAAGCAGGCCGCCGTCACCCTCCCGAAGACGGCTCCGGTGGCCTATGAGAACCGCTTTTCCGACAACACGAAGATGCGGGCGGTCCGCGTCGCCGGCTGGTACTACATCGCCGTGACCATGGGCGGGAAGGTCGGCGAGTTCATCGAGGACGCGACCCCCGTGCCGCTGACGCTGCGCATGGACGTCATCGGCAGCCCCGGCCGGGAACCGGGTTACAAGGAGAGCCCGGCCGCGGCGGGCTTCGGGGTCGGCGCCGAGGACAGGGCCGCGGCGAAGGAGGGGCTCACCGCCCCCGAGGCCGCCGAGGCCGCGGAAGGCCGCTCCGTGATGCGGGTGGTGGCCGGCGCGGGCTTCGGCACCGGAACGCTGCTGCTGCTCGGGCTGGGCGCCTGGACGCTGCTGGCCCGGCGGGCGAGCGCCTCAGCGGGGGCGTAAGGGCTGAGCCGGTGCTACATCCGGGTCAGGGCCCAGACGCCCACGGCGAAGCACAGCAGCGCCGCGGTGAGGACCGCCGCCGTCACCGTGGCCGACGGGCGGGGGACGCCGCCCCCGGTGGGGGCGGGCGCCGCCGGGTACGGGGTGCTGGGCCGCTGCGGCAGCGGGGCGGGGGAGGCCGGCGGCGGCAGGTGGAAACTGCCCGTCTGCGAGGAGGCGTGGGCCGGGGCCGGGGCGGGGGTGGGCGTGGCCGGGTAGGGCGCGTACGGGGCCGACGCGGGGGTGGGCGGGGGGCCTGTGGCCGCCGCCGGGGCGCGCGGATCGGTACGGGTCGGCTGAGCGGCCACGGCCGCCACCGCAGGGGCTGCCGCAGCGGTCGGCGAGGTCGGCGGGGTTGGCACCCCCGAGGGCTTGGCCGAGGGCGTGGCCGAGGGCGTGGCCAGGGGTCCGTCCGGGCCGAAGCCCGCCGGGAGCGGCCCGAATTGGTCGAACACCTCCACCGGGATCTCATCGGGCCAGGGCGGCGGCAGCAGCTCCACGGCTGCGGCAAGGGCCTTGCGGGTCCCCGTGGCCGTCCGGAACCGGCTCTGGGGGTCGGGCTGCAAGAGGTTCGCGATGACGTCCCACAGCGGCGCGGGAACGCCTTCGGGGGCGCCGGGGGTCCCGTGGGCGAGGAAGTGCTCCGCCAGGGCCCGGGAGTCGGGTTTGCGCCCCTGGAGCAGGTACAGGGCGACGAGCCCGACGGCGAAGAGGTCGGCTGGGAAGTCGGGCTCCGCGCCCAGCAGTTGCTCGGGCGCGAAGTAACCGGGTGTGCCGACGACGTAGTCGGTCTCGGTCAGCCGGGGCTCGCCCTTGCGCATCGAGATGCCGAAGTCGGACAGCCGCAGGTGCGGCCGTCCGGTCCCGGTGGCCTCCATCAGGATGTTGGCCGGTTTGATGTCGCGGTGCACGACGCCCTCCGCGTGCACAGCCGCCAGCCCCGACAGGAGCTGGTCGAGCAGCGTGCACGCGAAACGGGGCGGCAGGGGTCCGTAATCGCCGATCACGTGTCCGAGGGAACCGCCGCCGACCAGGTCCATCGTGAAGAGGACCTTGTCGTCGTCCGCCGCCCAACTGGCGGGGGCCAGCACGTGAGGGTGGTCGATCCGCAGGGCCTGCTCCCGCACGAACCGCAGCAGCGTGTGGGCGTCGCTCTGCAGCAGGACCTTCGCGGCCACGTACCGGCGGCGCCGGTGGTCCCAGGCCCGCCATACGGCTCCCGCGCCACCGCGCCCGATCGGATCGATCAGCTCGTACCGGCCGGCGAAGACCTCACCCATCGCTGTACCCGTCCCCCGTCCCCCGTCACTTGCCGTCCCCGTAACTCGCGGTCAGCCGCGGGGCCGAGCCCCTCAGTTCTGATGGGCCTCGTAGTGGGCGACCGCGTCGGCGGTGCGGCCCGCTCCGTACACCCGGAGGAACTCTGCCAGTTCCGGGTGGGTGGGGGCGAGCGTGTCCGCCGCGTCGATGATGTCGCCGGCCGCGGAGACCGAGCGCAGCAGCGACTGGATCTCGCGGACGACCCGCTTCACGGTGGGAGCGCCCGAGCTGGTGGCGGTCTGGCCGCTGTTGCTGAGGACGGAGCCTCCCTGGGTCTTCCTGATCTCGTCCATCCGGTCGGTGGCCTCCGCCGCGCTGACGCTCCCGTCGGCGACCTGGCCGGCGAGATCCTGGAGCGCCTGGACCCGCTGGACCACGGCGGGGTTGCCGATCTTGGCGCGCTGGCCGCTCATCAGCTGGGACAGCATGGGCGCCGACAGGCCGAGCACGGCAGCGAGACGGGCCTGATTCAAGCCGAGGTCATCTATGAGCCGGCGGAAGAGCGCTCCGAGGGGCTCCCCGTACCAACTGCGCTGAAGTTCCCTGGCTCTGGCCGTGGCCTCTTGCTGTACTGCGTCCACTCTCACTACTCCCCTTCGCTGGTGCGAACCTCGCGTGCATCTTACGGAGCGTGGTCGCACGGCGGGAGTCCCTATCATTTTGCGGGATGAGGGGGTAGACCCGGTACTCTGTTCTGCGGAACGACCGCTCCCTCCCAGGGGACGGTTGCGTCCGTTTTCCGGGGCCTTAGCTCAGTTGGTAGAGCGCTGCCTTTGCAAGGCAGATGTCAGGAGTTCGAATCTCCTAGGCTCCACCCCGGATACCCCCTTTGACCTGTGGAAACGCGGTCGGAGGGGGTTTTTCGTACGGACATGCCAGCGCGGTGGTGGTGACGCGTGGGCCCGGAACCGGATCGTCCGACATTCAGGGGAAGGGCGGGGGACGTCGGCACGGATGGGTGTCGTGGACGTGCAGGGGGCGGGGTGGGGCAACAGGATCGGACGGTGGGCGCCGGCCGGTCCTCCGGCCGGGCGGCGCCCGCCACGTCCCTTCGCTCCCAAGGAGTCACGCGCATGCGGGTACCACCCGTCACGGCAGCGCTCGCGCTCGCCGCCCTGGCCTCGATGAGCATCGCCGCCGCACCGGCGGGAGACGAGGAGAAGGACGGCCTTGAGGTCGCCCGCTTCGCCTCAGGAGCCTTCCACTCCCCGGAGCTCGCCGTCGAGGCGGGCTTCGCGGCGTCCAACGAGTGCGTACGGGACACCCGGGGCGGCCGCGGTGGCATGGGCTACCGCTACCTGAACCAGGACAACATCGGCTCGCTGCATCCGGGGCGTCCCGCGGCGGTGCTGTACGCGACGGACAAGGAGGGGGTCCGGCAGCTGGTCGCGGTGGAGTACCTGGTCCTCGACGCGGACAACGACCCGGACACCGGGAGCGCTCCGAAGCTGTTCGGCAGACAGTTCGACGGGCCGGTCAGCGACGTCCCGGGTCTGCCCACCCACTACTCGCTGCACGTATGGCTCTGGAAGGACAACCCCAGCGGCCTCTTCGCGGCCTACAACCCGGACGTCACCTGCCCGTAGCGCCCGGCAGGGTCCCGTACGGCGCCGAACCGCCCCCGCGCACCGCGGGGGCGGTTCGGCGGTCCTGCCGCTGTCTGCCGGTGTCAGGTGTGCAGACGGCTGTTGACGCCGTCGTGGCCGTCGGCGGCTTCCTCGTCGAACCAGTAGTCGCCTGCGGCCAGGTACCGGAAGGCGTGCTCGCTCTTGCCGGGCAGGGCGACCGTGACCGCGCGGGTGCCGTCCTTGCGGGGCATCAGGGTGTGGGTGCCGGGCTGCCAGTCGTTGAAGTCCCCCACCACGCTGACCGGCCCGGGCGGGGTGTCGGCGGGCAGGACGAAGGTGACCTCGGTGCGGTCCTTGCGCGGCTTGCGCTCCAGCATGAAGGGACTCCTGACGGCGGGGTGGGGGGTCTGACGGCGCCCATCCTCGGCCCCGCCGGAGCAGTCCGCCTTCAGGCGCAGCCACCCGCCCTCGAACATCACCCTCCCGCCACGCCACGGGAGCCGAAGGGGGCGGCCCCGGCGCGGGCACCTGGCCGTACGGGTGGCGGTGAGCGGCCGTCCGTGCGCCCAGCCGCGAGCCGGGGGTGCCGGGCGGTGCGGCGGTCAAACCCGCCGCACCCGGTTTTCCCCCGGTCGGCCCAGGTCCGTTGGCCTCTTCGGAGCAGGGGCACTCTCATGGACTCGGACGGTCTCCCCGACCGGCCATCACGGCAGAAGGGCACGCCCATGTACGAGATGCGCGCCGAGTCCACCCCCGGCCGACCCGAGATGCTCTGGCACGTCATAGCCAAGGACCAGGCCACCGGCACCCTGTGCGGATACATCCTCGCTCCGGACCGGACCGTCACCGCTCTCCTCTCCGAAGGAGCGGCCGAACGCTACTGCGTCCCCTGTATGACCGCCTTCCGCGCCGCCATGGAGAGCCACGCGCCGCAGACGAACGGACTGCGGAGAAGAGCGGCAGCGGCGTAACCGGCGGCGCGGCGGATCGTTTCTCTTCATGTCGCATCGATGCACACCTCCGCAGGCCCCCCCGCGGCGACGCGACACCAAGGCCCTGAGAGCTTCCATTCGCTCTCAGGGCCTTCACCTTGGCGCGGCGCCGCGGCCGATGAGCTACTGGACGTACGGACATACGGACGTACGGAGGTACGGAGGTACGGAGGTACGGGCGACCGGGATCCGCTTCCCCCGGACGGCTCTGCCGCGGGGCCGTCCGACGCACGGTGTCCGACAGTGGGGGAAGGCCCCTGGCCCAGGGGGCGACACCATGCCGGAGGCGTAGACACATGGGACTCTTCGACTTCCTGAAGTCCGACAAGAGCAAGGAACACCAGCCCGCCGAGCAGAAGGAGCGGGCGAGGGAGCGGGGCGGGCAGCAGCCCGAGCCCGGAGCCGCGCCCCGGAGCGCGGCGTCCGACGCCGCCTCGGCCACCCGGGCGGCCGCCGACCGTATGGCCGCCGCCGCGCCGCCCAAGGCCGAGCCCGCCTCCGCCGCGCCCCGCGGCACGCACCCGCCGACTCCCACGCCGACTCCCTCGTCGGCCGCGCACAAGGCCGTCCCCGCCAAGCCGGAGCCTCCCGCCGCCAGGCCGCCCAGGGCCAAAGCGGCCTCCGCCCCCGCCGTGCCGGGGGCCAAGCACACGCCGACTCCGGCTTCGGCCGCGCACAAGGCCGTCCCGGCCGCCCCGAAGCCGGCGCCCACGGCCAAGAAGCGCACGTACACCGTGAGGCCGGGCGACTCGCTGCCCACGATCGCCCGCCGCGAGCTCGGCGACGAAGAGCGGTGGCGCGAGCTCTACGCCATGAACAAGGGCATCATCGGCCCCGACCCCGACCTCGTGCGCCCCGGCATGCTCCTCACCCTCCCCGTGTGACCGGACGCGCCCCACCGGCGCCCGCACGTGACGAGGGGCCCGGATCCTCAAGTGGATCCGGGCCCCTCGTCACGTCCGCCGGTCACGTCCGCCGGTTACGGCGTCACCAGGTCACGACGCGTCAGACGACGGCGTCAGAACTGCTTGTCCTGCGGGGTCGGTCCCGGCTCGGGCTCCGGCTCCGCTTGCGCCTGCGCCTCGCGCTCCTTCTCCGCCAGTTCGTCGTCGAAGCTGGCGGCGCCCGCCTCCTGCGCCGACAGTTCGGTGGCGGCCGGGGGTTCGACGAGCCAGTCCGGATTCGACTGCTGGTCCCACCACTTCCAGGCCGCGTAAGCACCGCCCGCCAGCAGGCCGACCACCGCGAAGCCCTTCATCAGCCGGCCCCTGCGCGCCCGCCGCTCATGGCGCCGCACCAGCCGCTGAATCTCCTGCGCCGACACCTGGCCGCGCAGCGCCGCCAGGGCGGCCGTCGACCGGGCCGCGGCCTCCTCGGCCATCGGGCTGGCCGCGGCGAGCGCGCTTTCGAGCCGCGGCTGCGTGTAATCGGCCGCCTGGCGTGCCGCCTTGCGGGTCTGCTCCACCGCCTTCGTCGCCGCCCGGTCCACATGCGGCGGCACATGGGCGCGCGCCGACTTGATCCGCGGCTGTACATGGCAGTCGTACGTCGTACGAGCCTGCCGCGCGGCCTCGTTGGCCGCGTGCGATACCTTCGGCGCCAGTCGCTCATTCGCCTCATGCGCGTAGTGCACCGCGGCATCCTTGGCGGATTCTGCGTACGGCGCCACCACTTCCGCCGCGTGCCGCACACTCTCCCTGGCGCTCTCGGCTGCCAGGCGCACGCTGTCCTTGCGGGTCACGGGATCCTCCTCCTCGGTGGCGGACACAGTTCACCTTTCCACCCTTTGTCGGATCATGCCTGCCATCCGGCCGACGGGCATGCGTGACAGGGCATACGGGTGGAGGATTTCTGTGCCGCACGGGTCACCGTGGGAGGATCTGGAACCGACAGTGATGACTTGAGGAAGGCAGATCCGTGGCCGAGAAGCTCTACGCCACCCTGAAGACCAGCCACGGCGACATCGAGATCGAGCTGCTGGCGGACTTCGCTCCCAAGACGGTCCGCAATTTCGTGGAGCTCGCCACCGGCGGCCGCGAGTGGACCCGTCCCACCGACGGTCAGAAGACCACGGACCCGCTCTACGACGGCACCGTCTTCCACCGTGTCATCGCCGGTTTCATGATCCAGGGCGGGGACCCGCTCGGCAACGGCACCGGCGGCCCCGGCTACCAGTTCGCCGACGAGTTCCACCCCGACCTGGCCTTCACCAAGCCCTACCTGCTCGCCATGGCCAATGCCGGCCCGGGCACCAACGGCTCGCAGTTCTTCATCACCGTCGCCCCCACCGCCTGGCTGACGCGCAAGCACACCATCTTCGGCGAGGTCACCGACAAGGCCAGTCAGGCCGTCGTGGACAAGATCGCCGGCAGCGCCACCAACCCGCGCACCGAGCGCCCCCTCGACGACGTGATCATCCACTCCGTCGTCATCGAGAAGCGCTGACCGCGCGCCGCGCGGACCCCGCCCGCCGCGGCCCCGGGAACCTTTCCGCCCCGCCCGTCCGTCCTGGATACATACCGGACCGGCGGGGCGCATCCCCGTACCGCCGCTGATCGAGGGGACCGATGGACACCGACCGTCTGCCGGGCTGCTACCGCCACCCGGACCGCGACACGGGCATCAGCTGCACCCGCTGCGAGCGCCCGATCTGCCCCGAGTGCATGGTCAGCGCCTCGGTCGGCTTCCAGTGCCCGGAGTGCGTCCGCTCCGGCTCCGGCACCGGGCACGGCCGGGTCGCCAACGCGCCGCGCACCCTGGCGGGCGGGGTGGTCGCGGACGACCCGCATCTCGTCACCAAGATCCTGATCGGGGTCAATGCCGCCGTGTTCCTCACGGCCCTGGGCGCACCGGCGCTGGTGGTCCAGCTGCAGTTGCTCGGCCAGTACGTCGAGTACTTCGGCGGCCCGGTCGAAGGGGTCGCCACCGGCCAGTACCACCGCCTGCTGACCTCGGTGTTCCTGCACGTCGAGTGGTGGCACCTGATCGGGAACATGATCGGCCTGTGGGTGATCGGCGGCCCCCTGGAAGCGGCCCTGGGGCGGCTGCGCTACGTCGCGGTCTACCTGCTGTCGGGCCTGGGCGGCAGCGCCCTCGTCTATCTGCTGACCGCCCCGAACACCCCGACCCTCGGTGCCTCCGGCGCCGTCTTCGGCCTGCTCGGCGCGACCGTCGTCCTGGCACGCCGGCTGCACTACGAGATGCGGCCGGTGATCATCATGGTCGTACTGATGCTGGTGCTGTCCTTCGCACCGCTCGGCGGGGTGGTGAATGTGTCCTGGCAGGCCCATGTGGGCGGGCTGGTGACCGGCGCCCTGCTGGGTGCGGGCATGCTCCGGCCCGCCACCGGCAGGGACCGGGCACTCATCCAGTGGGGGACCTGTGTGGCGGTGTTCCTGCTGGCAGCGGCCGTGATCCTGGTCCGGACGGCGGAGCTGACCGCGCTCACCTGAGGCAGTCACCTCATCGCACCGGCGTCAAGTCTCCACAGAGTTATCCACAGATCTTCTGTCTTTTCCTCAGCTGTGGATGACGCTGTGGATAACTCATGGGGAGAGCTTCCCTCAGGAGTCGGTTCCTGCTACTTCCACTGCGTGGAAACGCCGAATCCGGCGGCGATGAAGCCGAAACCGACCACGATGTTCCAGTTGCCCAGCGCCTCGACCGGCAGCTGGGTGTCGGTCACGTAGAAAACGACGATCCACGCGAGACCGATCAGGAAGAACGCCAGCATGACCGGAGCGACCCAGCTGCGGTTCGTCAGCCTGATCGCCTGCGGCTGCCGCGAAGACGGCGGCGGCGTGTAGTCGTCCTTCTTGCGGATACGTGACTTCGGCACGAGGGGCTCTCCTGTCGATGCGCTGGGGACCTTGCCTGCCCCGGGCGTCCGTTAGCGTAGTGGACCTGTGGCGTAGAAGGAGAAGGGTACGTTGAGCAATCCCGACGACTCCTCCGCGGGTCCCCGTCGCCGGCTCCGACCGGTCCGGCTGCTGACCGCAGCCGTCTTCGCCCTGGCCGGCCTCATTTTCGTCACCAGTTTCAACACGTCCAAGGGTACGAACATCCGCACGGACGCCTCGCTCCTCAGGCTCTCGGACCTGATCGAGGAGCGCAGCCAGCACAACGCCGAGCTGGAGAAGACGGCCGGAACGCTCCGCCGCCGGGTGGACGCCCTCGCCGAGCGCGACGACGGCAGCACCAAGGCCGAGGACGCGAGGCTGGCCGCCCTGCGCACCGCCTCGGGGACCGAGGAGCTCTCCGGCAGGGGGCTGACCGTCACCCTCGACGACGCCCCGCCGAACGCCACCGCCCGCATCCCCAACGTGCCGGAACCGCAGCCCAACGACCTGGTGATCCACCAGCAGGACCTCCAAGCCGTCGTGAACGCGCTCTGGCGGGGCGGCGCCCAGGGCGTCCAGGTCATGGACCAGCGGCTGATCTCCACCAGCGCCGTGCGCTGCGTCGGCAACACGCTGATCCTCCAGGGCCGGGTGTACTCGCCCCCGTACAAGGTGGAGGCGGTCGGCGACCCGGGCGCGCTGCGCAAGGCCCTCGCGGCCTCTCCGGCGCTGCAGAACTACCAGCTGTACGTGAACGCGTACGGCCTCGGCTGGAAAGTGGACGAGCACAAGGCGCTGACACTTCCCGGGTACTCCGGCACAGTGGACCTCCACCATGCGAAGCCCGTGGAGCCCTCGGAATCCCCGTCCTGACGTCGTACTGCGCTGGGTGGTACGGACGTTCAGCGAGGTGTGCCTGACGGCGGGCACGCTGATCCTGCTGTTCGTGGCGTACGTACTGCTGTGGACGGGGGTCAAGGCGGACCGGGCCATGGACGGGGAGACGCAGCGGCTGCGCGACAGCTGGTCGGCGGCGGCCCGGACCGCGCCCGCGGCTCCGTCCCCGCATCCGTCCCCCTCCCCCTCCTCCTCCCCTTCACCGAATCCGGCCCCGGCCGCGTCCTCGGCGCCGCCGGGCCCGCCGCAGGAGCCGGCGCACTACGCCGCGGGCCGGGCCTTCGCCGAGATGCACATCCCCCGCTTCGGCCGGGACTGGAACAAGCCCGTCCTGGAGGGGACGGGCAGTGAGCTGCTGAAGAAGGGCCTGGGCCACTACGAGGGCACCGCCCGCCCCGGCGCCACCGGGAACTTCTCGGTGGCGGGCCACCGGCGTACATACGGCGATCCCTTCAAGGACTTCCCGAAGCTGCGGCCGGGAGACGCCGTGATCGTCAAGGACGCCACCACCTGGTACACGTACACGATCCGCGGCGGGCCCCTGCGCGTCTCACCGGCCGAGGTGGAGGTGGTCGCCCCGGTCCCCCGGAAGTCGCCGTTCACGACCCCCGGCCGGTACCTGACCCTCACGACCTGTGATCCCGAATGGGGCCACAGCCACCGGCTGGTCGTCTGGGCGGAACTGACCGGGACCCGGACCGCGGCCGAGGGCGGACCGGAGGGTTTGCCCGGCTGAGCCCGCGTGCCGGGCCGCTGCCTTTACTCTGTTGCCGTACCGCCCCCGCGGTGCGAGAGCGAAAGGGACGCGGACGGCATGTACGGCTGGATCTGGCGGCATCTGCCGGGCAACGCGTGGGTACGCGCGCTGATCTCCCTCGTACTGGCCCTCGCGGTGGTGTTCGTGCTGTTCCAGTACGTCTTCCCGTGGGCAGAGCCGCTCCTTCCGTTCAATGACGTGACGGTGGACGAGGAGTCGGGAGCCACTCCGTGAGCGCGCGCATTCTTGTGGTCGACAACTACGACAGCTTTGTCTTCAACCTGGTCCAGTACCTCTACCAGCTCGGCGCCGAGTGCGAGGTGCTCCGCAACGACGAGGTCGGGCTCGCGCACGCGCAGGACGGCTTCGACGGCGTGCTGCTCTCCCCGGGCCCCGGGACGCCCGAGGAAGCGGGCGTCTGCGTCGACATGGTCCGCCACTGCGCGCGGACGCGGGTCCCGGTCTTCGGCGTGTGCCTGGGCATGCAGTCGATGGCGGTCGCGTACGGAGGGGTCGTGGGCCGGGCGCCCGAACTGCTGCACGGCAAGACCTCCCCCGTGGTGCACGACGGGCTGGGCGTCTTCGCGGGACTGCCGTCGCCGTTCACCGCGACCCGCTACCACTCCCTCGCCGCCGACCCGCTGACCCTCCCCGACGCGCTGGAGGTCACGGCGCGGACCGAGGACGGGATCATCATGGGTCTGCGGCACCGGGAGCACGACGTGGAGGGCGTGCAGTTCCACCCCGAGTCGGTGCTCACCGAGTGGGGCCACCGGATGCTCGCGAACTGGCTCGTGCGGTGCGGTGACGCCGGTGCGGTGGAGCGGTCGGTGGGGCTGGCCCCGGTGGTGGGCAAGGCCGTCGCGTGACGGCCCTCGCGCCGTCCGCGCCCACGCAGGGCCGGGCCGCGCGGCGCAGGGCTGCTCAGGAGGCCGCGAAGCGCACGCGGAGGCGGGGCGGTCGCCGGCGCAGGCGGCCGGTGTCGGGCGGGCCGCTGGTCGTCGCCAGCCGGCTGGGCGGGGAGCTGTTCATCACGCTGGGCCTGGTGATGCTGCTGTTCGTCGTCTACCAGCTCTGGTACACGAACTTGCTGGCGGAGCGGACGGCGGACGGGGCGGCGGGCACGCTCCAGCAGACGTGGGAACGCGCTCCGGGCGGCGCCGCGGCCGCGCCCGCCCCCACGGCGTTCGAACCGGGGCAGGGCTTCGCGATCCTGCACATCCCGAAGCTGGACGTGAAGGTGCCGGTGGCGGAGGGCATCAGCAAGCCGAAGGTGCTGGACCGGGGGATGGTCGGGCACTACGGCGAGGGCGCGCTCAAGACCGCGATGCCGGCGGACCGGCAGGGGAACTTCGCGGTGGCGGGCCACCGCAACACCCACGGTGAACCCTTCCGCTACATCAACCGCCTGGTGCCGGGGGACCCCATCGTGGTCGAGACGCGGGACGCCTACTACACGTACGAGATGACCTCGGTGCTGCCGCAGACGCCGCCGACGAACGTCTCGGTGCTGAAGCCGGTGCCCGAGGGGTCGGGATTCACCGCCCCGGGCCGGTACATCACGCTGACGACCTGCACCCCGGAGTTCACGAGCACCTACCGGATGATCGTATGGGGGAAGATGACCGGGGAACGCCCTCGCGGTGAGGGTCCGCCGCCCGCGCTGACCGGCCCGTAGCCCCCGTAGCCCCCGTAGCGTCCGCAGGCCGAGGCAGTCGCCGGAGCCGCCGTACAGCCCCAGCCGCCGTAGCGGTCGTAGCCGCCTAAGCCGTCGTAACGCCGTAAGGACGAATCAGCAGTGTCTCGCGCCCGCCACCGCCCTGCCGCCGCCGCGCAACCCCCGAACCGCGGTGCGCTCGCCGGCTTCCTCAGCCTGCTGGGCGAGCTCCTGATCACGGCGGGCCTCGTGCTGGCCCTGTTCGTCGCCTACTCCCTGTGGTGGACGAACGTGCTCGCCGACCGGCAGGCCTCGGCGCGCGGCGAGGAGATCCGCCGGCAGTGGCAGGCGCCGGCCGCCTCGGACCCCTCGCGGCCCGCGCAGCCGGGCGCCCTGGACACGAAGGACGGCGTCGGCTTCCTGCACGTGCCGGCGATGGGGAACGGCGAGGTCCTGGTGAAGCCCGGGACCGCGCCGGAGGTCCTCGACGACGGCGTGGCCGGCTACTACACCGAGCCGGTGAAATCCGGGCTCCCGTGGGACAAGACGGGCAACTTCGCGCTGGCGGCGCACCGGGACGGGCACGGGGCGAAGTTCCACCACATCGACAAGGTCAGGAACGGGGACGCGATCGTCTTCGAGACGCGGGACACCTGGTACGTCTACAAGGTCTTCGCGGAGCTGCGCCAGACGTCGAAGTACAACGTGGACGTGATCAACCCGGTCCCCAAGGACTCGGGCAAGACCGCCCCGGGCCGCTACATCACCCTGACGACCTGCACCCCGGTGTACACGTCCAAGTACCGGTACATCGTCTGGGGCGAGCTGGTCAGGACGGAGAAGGTGGACGCCCAGCGGACCGTTCCGGCGGAGCTCCGCTGATGCCGCGTACGGGGGCCTGACCGCATCCGGAAGCCCCTTGCCCGCTCAGGGCCTCGCGAAGGCTCTGTGGGCGCTCCTGACGCGTGCCCGGCCCCCCCGGGTCGCCCCGAGGCCGGCGGCCCCGAGCTGAAGGCGCAGGTGGCCACGAGGCGCCCCGTACGGGGCGGAGCGTACGGAAAAGGGTCCGGCCCTCTCCGGAGAGAGAGCCGGACCCCCGGCAGAGCCCGGAGCGGGGCGGTTACCGGCCGCGCCCGCCGGTGAGGCCGTCGAAGAAGCCGTTGCCGCCGTCCTGCTGCTGGCCGCCGCCCATGGTGCGGACGTTGACGGGCTGGCCCGCGTTCACCGGCGTGCCGGCTCCCGGATCGGACATCATCACGATCGCGTTGTCGTCCGTCGGACCCGAGAGGACCTGACCGAAGACCAGGCCCTTGGAGGCCAGTTCCTGCTTGGCCTGGGCGACGGTCTTGTTGGCCAGGTTCGGCACCTGCGTCTGCTGCGGCGCCTTGGCGATGGTGACGTTGACCGCCTTGCCCACCTCGACCTGCTCACCCGGCGCGTACTGCTGCACGGTGATCGTCTTCGGCGGGGCCGTGGGGTGCTCCGCCTCCGTCGTGCTGCCGAGCTTGAGCTTGGCCTCCTGGAGCAGCTTGACCGCCTGCTCCTTCGTCTTGCCCATCAGGTCGGGGACCACCGACTTGGAGATCTCCTTGGCGACGGTCAGCGTGACCAGGGAGCCCTTCTCGGCCTCGCCGCTCTTCGGGTTCTGCTCCAGGACGGTCCCGGCGACGCGGTCGGACTCCTGGGGCTTGCGCTCGACCTGGAAGCCCTTCTCCTTCAGGGCCTTCTCGGCCTCTTCGTACATGGTGTTGACCATGTTCGGGACGATCACCTTGGGCGCGCCCGAGGAGACCCACACCTTGACGGTGGAGTCCTTGTCGGCCTTGAGGTCGGGCGCCGGCTCCTGCTTGCAGACGTTGCCCTTGGGCTGGCCCTCACAGGGTTCGTCGGCCGCCTTCACCACCTGGAGGCCGACGTTCTGGCCGTTCTTCTGCGCCTGTTCGAAGGTCTCGCCGATGAGCTTGGGCACGGTCGGCCGGTTGTCGGCGCCCCCGTTGAAGAGGGCGCGGCCGATGAGGATCGCGCCGACGAGGACGAGGATGCCGGCCGCCACGAGCAGGATCGTGGACGCCTTGCTCTTCTTCTGGCGGCGGTGCGGGCCCTGGTCGTAGCCGTGGCCCTGGTCGCCGTAGCCGTACCCGCCGTCGCCCGGGGACATGGGCGGGAGCATCGAGGTCTGGCCGGCTTCGGTGGTGCGCAGGGCGGTGGTGGGCTGGTCGTAGCCCTGCTGTCCGTAGCCGTAGCCGTGGCCCTGATCGCCGTAGCCGTAGCCGGCGGCGCCCATGGCGGCCGCGGCGGCGACGGGCTGGCCTTCGAGGCAGGCCTCGATGTCCGCGCGCATCTCATCGGCGGACTGGTAGCGGTAGTCGGGGTCCTTGACCAGTGCCTTGAGGACGATGGCGTCCATCTCGGGCGTGATCTCGGGGTCGAAGTTCGACGGCGGCTGCGGCTCTTCCCGTACGTGCTGGTAGGCGACGGCCACGGGGGAGTCGCCGACGAACGGGGGCCGGACGCTGAGGAGTTCGTAGAGCAGGCAGCCGGCGGAGTACAGGTCGGAACGCGCGTCGACCTGTTCGCCCTTGGCCTGCTCGGGAGAGAGGTACTGGGCGGTGCCGATGACGGCCGCGGTCTGGGTCATGGTCATGCCGGAGTCGCCCATGGCGCGGGCGATGCCGAAGTCCATGACCTTGACCTGCCCGGTGCGCGTCAGCATCACGTTGGCGGGCTTGATGTCGCGGTGGACGATGCCGGCGCGGTGGGAGTACTCAAGGGCCTGGAGGATGCCGATGGTCATTTCCAGGGTGCGCTCGGGCAGCAGCTTGCGGCCGGAGTGCAGCAGCTCGCGCAGGGTGGATCCGTCGACGTACTCCATCACGATGTAGGGGATGGAGATGTTGTCGACGTAGTCCTCGCCCGTGTCGTAGACAGCGACGATCGCCGGGTGGTTCAGCGACGCGGCCGACTGGGCCTCGCGCCGGAACCGGGCCTGGAAGGACGGGTCGCGGGCGAGGTCGGCGCGCAGGGTCTTGACGGCGACGGTACGGCCGAGCCGGGTGTCGTGGGCGAGGTAGACCTCGGCCATGCCACCACGGCCGAGCACGTGGCTCAGCTCGTACCGGCCGCCGAGGCGACGCGGCTCTTCCATAACGTTGCAGCCCTCTCCGTCAGTCCCGACCGCACCCGTGTGTGGTCCGGCGGTGTGCTGTTCGCGCAAAGGCTACCGGCCGATCGTCGGTGATCGGTTCGTGACCACAGCCTGATACCGGACCGGTACCGTACGCTCGGATCGGGCCGGGAGCAGTGAGGTGGGTCACCCCGGGACGGCCGTTCATCCCTGGCCGTTGAGGACGGCTTCCATGACGGCCCTGGCGACGGGCGCGGCCAGGCCGCCGCCGCTGATGTCGTCGCGGTCGGCCTCGCTGTCCTCGATGACGACGGCCACGGCGACGGGCGAGCTGCGGTCCGGGGTCTCGGCGTAGGAGATGAACCAGGCGTAGGGGCGCTTCTTGTTGCCCTCGCCGTGCTGGGCGGTGCCGGTCTTGCCGCCGACCGTGACGTTCTTGATCTTGGCCTTGGTGCCGGTGCCGGCCTCGACGACGTTGACCATCATCTGCTGGAGCTTCTGGGCGTTGGCGGCATTGAGCGGCCGGCTCATCTCCTGCGGCTCGTGCTTCTCGATGACGTCGAGGTTGGGAGCGGTCAGATGGTCCACCATGTACGGCTTCATCAGCTTGCCGTCGTTGGCGATGGCGGCGGTGACCATGGCCATCTGGAGCGGGGTGGCCGCGGTGTTGAACTGGCCGATGGCGCTCTGGGCGTTGCCGTCCTTGCCCATCTTCTTGTCGTAGATGCTGGCGAAGGCGCGTACCGGGATGTCGATCTTGTCGTTGTTGAAGCCGAACTTCTCGGCGGTCTCCACCATCTTGTCTCGGGTGACCTTGTCGCCCATGTGCGCGAAGACGGAGTTGCACGAGATGCGCATGGCCTCGTTGAGGCTGGCCTTCTCGCACCCGGTGTGGGAGTTGGGCAGCTGGGTCTTGGTGCCCGGCAGGATGTACGGCTCCGTGGTGTCGGTCGGCGCTTCGATGTCGGTGACGACCCCGTGCTCCAGGGCCGCGGCGGCCGTGACGACCTTGAAGGTGGAGCCGGGCGGATAGGTCTCGCGCAGGGCGCGGTTGACGAGCTTCTTGTCCTCGCTGTCCTTGAGCTCGTTCCAGGCCTTCCCGTCGGCCTGGGAGTTGCCGGCGAAGGAGCTCGGGTCGTACGAGGGGGTGCTGACCAGGGCGAGGATGGCTCCGGTGCGCGGGTCGATCGCGGCGACCGCGCCCTTGCGGTTGCCGAGCGCGTCGAAGGCGGCCTTCTGGGCGGCGGGGTCGAGCGTGGTGACGACGTTGCCGCCCTGCTTCTTCTCACCGGTGAACATGCCGACGGTGCGGTCGAAGAAGAGCCGGTCGTCGTTGCCGGTGAGGATGCCGTCTTCGAGGGATTCGAGCTGGGTGGAACCGAAGGCCTGGGAGGCGTAGCCGGTCACGGGCGCCCACAGGGGGCCGTTGTGGTAGACCCGCTTGTACTTGTAGTCGCTGCCGTCGGTGGCCTTGGAGCCGGTGACCGGCTCGCCCTTGACGATGATGTTGCCGCGTTCGGTGGCGTACTGGGCGATCTGGACCCGGCGGTTCTCCTTGCGCGTGCTCAGCTCCGAGGCCTGGACGTACTGCAGCCAGTTGGTCCGGATCAGCAGCGCGAGGACGAGCAGCCCGCAGAACAGCGAGATGCGGCGCAGGGGCTTGTTCATGACTGTCGGACCACCTGGGTCATCTCGGAGTCGGGGGACGGGGCGGGGGCCGGGGCGGGGCGGCGTGCGGTGTCGCTGATCCGGATGAGGATGCCGATGAGGGCCCAGTTCGCCAGGACCGAGGAGCCGCCGGACGCGAGGAAGGGCATGGTCATGCCGGTGAGCGGGATGAGGCCCATCACTCCGCCGGCGACGACGAAGATCTGCAGGGCGAAGGCGCCGGAGAGGCCGATGGCGAAGAGCTTGCCGAAGGGGTCGCGGGCGGCGAGCGCCGTGCGGACGCCCCGCTCGATGATGAGGCCGTAGAGCAGGAGGAAGGCCATGACCCCGGAGAGGCCGAGCTCCTCACCGACGGTGGAGAAGATGAAGTCGGAGTTGGCGGCGAAGCCGATGAGGTCGGAGTTGCCCTGTCCCCAGCCGGTGCCGAGGACGCCGCCGGAGCCGAAGCTCATGATCGACTGACCGACCTGCTCGCAGGCGCCGGAGGTGGCGTAGCAGGCGAAGGGGTCGAGCCAGGCGGTGACGCGGACCTTGACGTGGCTGGCGAAGGAGGCCACGACCACCGCGCCGCCCACCGACATGAGCAGACCGATGACGATCCAGCTGGTGCGCTCGGTGGCGACGTACAGCATGATCACGAACATGCCGAAGAAGAGCAGCGAGGTGCCGAGGTCGTTCTCGAAGACGAGGACGAGCAGGCTCATCGCCCAGATCATCAGGATGGGGCCGAGGTCGCGGCCGCGCGGCAGGTAGAGGCCCATGAAGCGGCGGCTGGCGAGGGCCAGCGCGTCGCGCTTCACCATCAGGTAGCCGGCGAAGAAGATCGCGATGACGATCTTCGCGAACTCACCGGGCTGGATGGAGAAGCCGCCGACACTGATCCAGATCTTCGCGCCGAAGACGTCGGCGCCCAGGCCCGGGATGACGGGCAGGATCAGCAGGATCAGAGCGCCGGCCATGGAGATGTACGTGAACCGCTGCAGGACCCGGTGGTCCTTGAGCAGCAGCAGGACGCCGGCGAACAGGGCGATCGCCAGCGCCGTGTAGAGCATCTGGTTGGGCGCGGAGGGGGAGAAGGCACCGTAGGACCGCTTGGCGAGGTTCTGGAGCCGGTCGGACTGGTCCAGGCGCCAGATGAGCACGAGGCCGAGCCCGTTGAGGAGGGCGGCCAGCGGCAGCAGCAGCGGATCGGCGTACTTGGCGTACCGGCGCACGACGAGGTGCGCGGCCCCGGCGAGCGCGGCGAAGCCGAGGCCGTACAGCAGCACGCCCGGCGGCATCTCGCCGTGGACCGCGAGGCCCACGTTGATGTAGGCGAAGATCGAGATGACCACGGCGAAACCGAGCAGCATCAGCTCGGTGTTGCGCCGGCTCGGCAGCTCGATGGCGCCGATGGTGGTCGTGTTGGTGACAACGCTCATGGTGTGGCAGGCCCCCTGCGCCCGCGGGTGTCTACTGCTTTCCGCACAGGCCGACCAGCTGCTGCTCCGCGGGAGTCAGGCCGGGGCCGGGTGTTGGGCTGTTCTGCGCCTCGGCGCCTCGGCGTTCCTCGTCCTTCTTGCAGGCGGAGACCTGCAGGCCGAGCTCGTCGATCTTCTCGCGGGCGCCGTCGAGGGTGCCTTCGCTGATGGTGGCCTCGACCAGCTTGCGCTTGAAGGGCGGCAAGTACTTCAGTTCGATGTCGGGGCGGTCCGTCTCCACCTTGGAGAGCTGCATCGGCCCGAGCTTCTGGCTGATGCCGCGGAAGAGCGCGACGTGCTCGCCCTTGACGCCGACGTAGTACTGGGTCTGGGTCCAGCGCCAGCCGGCGTAGAGGCCGCCGCCGATGGCGCCGGCGACGAGGAGCAGGAGCAGCGTACGGGTGACCCACTTGCGCCCTTTGCCGCGGCGCCGGCGGGGGTGGTCGTACGTGTCCTCGTAGCCGGAGTCGGGGTCGTAGGCGTCGGCTTCGCCGAAGCTGCCGTACCCGCCGCCGCCCTGGCCCTGGCCCTGGTCGTAGCCGTAGCCGGGGCCCTCGCCGCTGCCGGGGGGGCCGAAGGCGCCGGCGGGCGGGGGGGTCTGGCGGCCCAGGCCCGAGGCGCGTCCGGCCGGGGTCTGCATGGCGTTGCCGCCGTCGTAGAGCTGGTGCTGGTTCTCCGCGACCGCGCCGACGACGACCGGCGTGTCGTTGAGCTGGGCGGCCAGGGTGTCGCCGCTGTCGGTGTCGAGCACGTCGGCGACGATGCAGGTGATGTTGTCCGGTCCGCCGCCGCGCAGCGCGAGCTGGATCAGGGCCTGCACGGTCTCGTGGGGCCCGTGGTAATCGGCGAGTGTCTCTTCCAGGGTCTGGTGGGAGACGACGCCGGAGAGCCCGTCGGAGCAGATCAGGTACCGGTCGCCGGCGCGGACCTCCCGGATGGAGAGGTCGGGCTCCACGATGTCTCCGCTGCCCAGCGCACGCATCAGCAGGGAGCGCTGCGGGTGGGTGGTGGCTTCCTCTTCGGTGATGCGGCCCTCGTCCACGAGGCGCTGCACCCAGGTGTGGTCCTGGGTGATCTGCGTCAGGACGCCGTCGCGGAGCAGGTAGGCCCGTGAGTCGCCGACGTGGACCAGGCCGAGGCGCTGGCCGGTCCACAGCAGGGCGGTGAGCGTGGTGCCCATGCCCTCCAGCTGGGGGTCCTCCTCGACCATGGCGCGCAGCTGGTCGTTGGCCCGCTGCACGGCGGTGGCCAGGGAGGTGAGGATGTCGGAGCCCGGGACGTCGTCGTCCAGCTGCACGAGGGTGGAGATCACCTCGGAGCTGGCGACCTCGCCGGCGGCCTGGCCTCCCATGCCGTCGGCGATCGCGAGGAGACGGGGCCCGGCGTAGCCGGAGTCCTCGTTGCCCTCGCGGATCATGCCCTTGTGCGATCCGGCGGCGAACCGCAGGGACAGACTCATGCGCACCTGCCCTGTCGACGAAGCATCCTCCGGGTACAACCGGTCACGAGCCACACTGCCCACCCTCCGGTCGAGAGCGCGCGCGGGTCCGTGTCCTCGGTGGGACGGATCGCCGCGGCCCGCTCGCTCCGCTCGCTCATTGTCGTACTACTTCCGCAGCTCGATGACGGTCTTGCCGATGCGGATCGGGGCGCCCGGCGGAATGGGCGTCGGGGTGGTCAGCCGCGTCCGGTCGAGATACGTGCCGTTGGTGGACCCGAGATCCTCGACGATCCACTGACCGTCACGGTCGGGATAGATCCTGGCATGGCGGCTGGACGCGTAGTCGTCGTCCAGCACGATCGTGGAGTCATGCGCGCGGCCCAGCGTGATCGTCTGGCCGGCGAGGGCCACCGTGGTTCCCGTGAGGGTGCCCTCGGACACGACGAGTTTGGTCGGCGCACCGCGGCGCTGGCGCTGCTGCGGTGGCGCGGCCTGCCGGCCGGCCTGCTGCGGTGCGCTGGTCGCGCCGCCGCGGCGGGAGCCGCGCTGCGTGACTCTCGTTCCGAAGAGGTCGCTGCGGATGACCTGGACGGCCACGATGACGAACAGCCACAGAACGGCTAGGAAACCTAGCCGCATGACCGTCAGGGTCAGCTCTGACATTGCCCCCGCTTCACCCTTCGGCTTGTCGGTAAATGATGGTGGTACTGCCCACGACGATCCGCGAGCCGTCGCGGAGCGTAGCGCGGGTGGTGTGCTGCCCGTCCACCACGATGCCGTTGGTGGACCCTAGATCCTGGATCGTCGAGGGCGTTCCGGTCCGGATCTCACAGTGCCGGCGCGATACGCCGGGGTCGTCGATCCGCACGTCGGCTTCCGTGCTTCGGCCGAGTACGAGCGTGGGGCGCGAGATCTGGTGGCGGGTGCCGTTGATCTCGATCCAGTGGCGCCGGGTGGCGCCCGCGGTGGGTACGGGTGCGGGGCCGGCGGGGCCGGCCCCGGAAGGCCGGCGCGCGCCCGGGCCACTGGGGCCGACCGGTCCGCCGGGGGGCGGGCCGGGGGGCATGGGCGGGGCGCCCACCGGAGGGTAGCCGTAGCCGCTCTGCGCGGCCGGCTGCCCCTGGGGTCCCTGCGGCTGGGAGCTGCTGGAGGCGAGGGTGCGACTGCGAACCCGGTAGAGGCCGGTGTCGAGGTCTTCCGCCTTCTCCAGGGCGACCTTGATGGGGCCCATGAAGCTGTAGCGCTGCTGCTTGGCGTATTCGCGGACCAGGCCCGCGAGCTCGTCGCCGAGCTGCCCCGAGTAGGGGCTGAGGCGGTCGTAGTCGCCGGCGCTCAGCTCCACGATGAAGTCGTTGGGCACGACGGTCCGCTCGCGGTTCCAGATGGTGGCGTTGTTGTCGCACTCCCGCTGGAGGGCTCCGGCGATCTCGACCGGCTGGACCTCGGACTTGAACACCTTGGCGAAGGTGCCGTTCACCAGACCTTCGAGTCGCTGCTCGAACCGCTTCAGGACTCCCATGGGGCACCTCCTCCGTCGTTGTCGCCCTGTACTGCTTACTGATCGTATCCACGCGTGGCGGATTCGGCTGGTTCCCCATCGGTCCTGCGTGCAGGAGTGTTGGTCCTCACAAGGGATCGTAGGGGCGCTCCAGGGACAGTGTCCCGCACCGGGAGCGGAGTGCGGGAGGGGCCGTGGTCACCGGGCCGGGGGTGCGCGGAAAGCGATGTGATTCCACCCCGTTCTCCGTGCTAATGTTTCGACGTCGCCAGGGGAACGGCCCGCAAGGGAAGATCCACTGGGGCGCTGCTCGGGCGAGTGGCGGAACGGCAGACGCGCTGGCTTCAGGTGCCAGTGTCCTTCGGGACGTGGGGGTTCAAATCCCCCCTCGCCCACATCGACGCAACGGTCGTCATCGCGAAAGCGGTGGCGGCCGTTTCGTGTTTCCGGGACTCCGGCTTCGGCTCCACGCCGGTTTTGGAGCCGTTGCCGTTGCCGTTGCCGTTGCCGTTGCCGTTGCCGTGTGGTCGGGTGCGACGGACGAAGACGACGGTGTTTGCGATGAGGAAGACGTCCCGCGGGCGCAGTCCGATCGCCCCGAGGAGAAGGCCGAAGGCCGAGCAGCTGACGGCCGCGACCAGGATCAGCGGGGTGAGGGCGGCGAAGTCGGCCGGGGTGGGCCCGAGGCCGAGGAGCAGGTTGCCGGCAGTGAGGTTGACCACCGTGACCAGCACGCCGTCGGTGATGCGGGGCAGGGCGCGGCCGAGCCACAGGAGGGTGCGGCTACGGGGGCTGAGCAGGACGGCGCCCAGCTCGCCCGCCTGCGCCCGGAGCAGGCCGCGTACATCGGCGTCCCGGTCGAGGCCCGTACAAGCCCGGCCACTACCGCTACTGACCGGACCACCACCGTTCCGGTGATGACCGGGCTTTGCGTCGGCCGTCCCACTTTCGTCGTCGGAGGTGCGACGAAAGAGGGCGGCCGACGGCCCGCCCGGGTGTCTAGGGTCGTCGGGTGGATGCGAAGGCGAAGACGCGGGCGGGCTGGAACTGGCTGAAGGGGCCCGAGCCCTGGACGGGGCGGACGCTGGCGGGGGACCTGGCACTGGCCGGGGTCATGGCTGTGCTCGGCCTTGGCCTGGACGAGCTCGACAACGGCTCGGCGCGGCGGATGGTGGCCGGCGTCGTCGCCGTCGTGGCACTGACCCTGCTGCGGCGTCGGCTGCCCGCCACCACGCTCGTGCTGGGGGCGGCGGCGAGCGCGTTCCTGCCCGGGGCGTATCCGGTGACGAGCCTGCTGGGCTGGTCGGCGGGGCGCCGCATCGTCGGGGTCGGCCGGGCGCTGGCTGCCTTCACGCTCGCCCTCATCGCGCAGGTGGGTCTCAGCCTGGTCGACCAGTGGACGCAGATGCGGCCCTTGCTGGTGATCGTGATCGCCACGCTGATGTTCCTGGCGACGACGGTGATGCCGGGTCTGGCCAGCCGGTACTGGTCTCAGCGACGCACGCTGCTGCGCGCCCTCCAGGAGCGCAACGGCCAATTGCTGCGCGAGCGCGCCATGGTGGCCGGACAGGCGCGGCTGCGGGAGCGGCAGCGGATCGCACAGGACATGCACGACAGCCTGGGGCACCAGCTGGCACTGATCTCGGTGCACACCGGCGCCCTGGAAGTGGATCCCCAGCTCACCGACCGCCAGCGGGAGGCGGTGGGGGTGCTGCGGCAGGCCTCGGTGGCGGCGATGCACGAGCTGCGCGAGGTCGTCGGCATCCTGCGTGACGGCGTGGAGGCTCCGGCGCCGGTCGAGGAGGCGCAGCCGGCGGCGCGCGGGGTGGCCGGGATCGCGGGGGTGGTGGAGGCCGCCCGGGGTTCGGGCACCGACGTACGGATGCGCACCTCGGGGCAGCCCCGGCCGCTCGTCGCGGCGTGCGACCACGCGGCCTACAGGATCGTGCAGGAGGCCCTGACCAACGCGTACAAGCACGCTCCCGGGGCGCCGATCGCGGTGGAGCTGCGGTACGAGGACGACTCGTTGGTGGTGGAGATCGCCAACGGCCCGTCGTGCGGCCAGGAGTCGGGCGAGGTGGTTTCGGGCGGCCAGGGCCTGACGGGGCTGCGCGAGCGGGCGCGACTGGTCGGCGGGATGGTGCACGCGGGCGCGACCGAGGACGGCGGCTTCCGGGTGGCGGGGGTGCTGCCGTACGGGGCGGAGCCGGCGGGGGTGGAGGAGGTGGGGGTGGAGGAGGCGGCCGACGACTTCGGGCAGCAGGCGTGGGGTCTCAAGGGGGCGCCGCCGATGGACTGGGAGGCGGTGGACCGGGAGCTCGTCGTACGCGGGCGCAGCCGGACCGGAGGTGTCGCGCTGGGCTGCGGTATCGCGGTGGCGGCCCTGGTGCTGCTGGTGATCGTGATGGGCGCCGGGGTTGCGCTGATCGTGGGCACGGCGAACGACGCGATGATTCACCGGGAGGAGTTCGACGCCGTACAGGTGGGTCAGTCCGAGCAGGACGTCCGCGACAAGCTGCCCAAGGGGGACAACATCCTGACGATGGGTGCGGACCGGAAGGGGCCGCCGCGACCCGAGGGTTCGGAGTGCCTGGCGCTGCTGTCGACGGAACAGCCGAGCGACCTGGGGACCGATCTGATCTTCCGGTTCTGCTTCAAGGACGGCAAGCTCGTGGACAAGCAGGCCTACGAGGCCACGCAGTAGGAGCGCGGAGTGACAGCCAAAGTGATCCGAGTGGTGATCGCTGACGACGAGCCGCTGATCCGGGCCGGGATCAGGATGATCCTGACCTCGGCGCCGGACATCGAGGTCGTCGCGGAGGCGGCGAACGGCCGTGAGGCGGTGGACCTGGCCCGCGCCCACGCGCCGGACGTGATGCTCCTGGACATCCAGATGCCGGTCATGGACGGGCTGACCGCGCTGGGAGAGCTGCGGCGGGCCGCGCCGGAGGTGCGCGCACTGATCCTGACCACCTTCGGCGAGAGGGAGAACGTACTGCGGGCGCTCGGACAGGGCGGTGCGGGATTCCTGCTGAAGGATTCGGCGCCCGGTGAACTCATCGGGGCGGTCCGGGCGGCGGCGGCCGGAGACGCGTACCTCTCGCCCGCCGCGACGCGGCATGTGGTGGACCAGCTGGCCTCGGGGCAGGCCGCCGTGCGCGGTGAGGAAGCGCGGCGGCAGGTGGCGGAGCTGAGCGAGCGCGAGCGCGGCGTACTGGCGCTGCTGGGGGAGGGCTTGTCCAACGCCGATGCGGGCCGGCGGCTGCACATGAGCGAGGGGACCGTGAAGACGTACGTCAGCCGGATCCTGGCGAAGCTGGGATGCGAAAACCGTGTACAGGCCGCGTTGCTGGCCAGGGACGCCGGGCTGTAGATACGGTCAGGCCGTTCTGAAGGCGATCACCGGCCGGGCATGACCGGTCGGCTACGGGTGGGGGCGGCGCGGATGGCAGCGGTGGCGGGGCAGCGGATACCGGACGTGGCGGGGTTCGCGCCCCGGGTGGCGCAGGGTTCGCCGAAGAAGGAGGGCAAGGCGCTGCGCGCGCGCGTGCCGCGCGCGTCCCACGCCCGCTTCGAGGCGCCAGCCGGACGGCCGGACGCCGTACGGGCGGTGGAGGAGTCGAATGCCGGGAGGGTCCGCGAGCTCACGCCGATAAGGGTGGGCCGGATGGCCGCGAACCCCTTCGCGTTCCTGCGCGGTGCCGCCGGTCTGATGGCACACGACCTGTCGGCGGGCCCCGTGACGGGGATCGGCGCCCAGATCTGCGGAGACGCCCACGCGGCGAACTTCGGTCTGTACGGGGATGCGCGCGGCCGTCTCGTCATCGACCTGAACGATTTCGACGAGACGGTGTTCGGGCCGTGGGAGTGGGACGTGAAGCGGCTGGCGGCCTCGCTGGTCCTGGCCGGACGAGTGGTGGGTGCCGATGAGGACACCTGCCGGGCTGCCGCGCTGGACGCGGTGGGCACCTACCGGCGCACCATGCGGCTGCTGGCCGCACTGCCCGCTCTCGACGCGTGGAACGCCATCGCGGATGAGGAGCTCGTCTCGCACGCCGATGCCCGGGACCTCCTGGGCACCCTGGAGCGGGTCTCGGAGAAGGCACGGAACAACACCTCCGCCCGGTTCGCGGCGAAGTCGACGCAGAGCGCACCCGACGGGGGACGGTGCTTCGTCGACGCGCTGCCGGTGCTGCGCAGGGTCGGGGACGGTGAGGCGGCGGCCGTGGCGGCCGCACTGGGTCCGTACCTCCGGACGCTTCCGGGGGATCGGCTGCCGCTGCTGGCCCGGTACGCGATCCATGACGTGGCCTTCCGCGTGGTGGGGACCGGCAGCGTCGGCACCCGCTCGTACGTGGTGCTGCTGCTGGACCACCGGGATCAGCCGCTGGTGCTCCAGGTGAAGGAGGCGCGGCCCTCGGCGCTGCTGCCGTACCTGCCGGCGCTGGGCTTCGTATCGGAGCCGGAGGAGCACGAGGGCCACCGGGTGGTGTCGGGCCAGAAGCGGATGCAGGTCGTCTCGGACAGCTTGCTGGGCTGGACCACGGTGGACGGCCGTCCCTTCCAGGTGCGGCAGTTCCGCAACCGCAAGGGCAGCGTCGATCCGGCGGCGCTGACCGTCGAGCAGCTCGACGACTACGGGCGGATGACCGGCGCTCTGCTGGCCCGGGCGCACGCGCACAGTGCCGATCCGAGGCTCGTGGCCGGCTACTGCGGCAAGAACGAGGAGCTGGACGAGGCGATGGCCGCCTTCGCGGTGGCTTACGCCGACCGGACCGAGGCGGACCACGCCGATCTGGTGGCGGCCGTGCGGTCGGGGCGGATCGCGGCCGAGACCGGGGTCTGAGCCGGTCTCCTCGCGCAGGCGGGCGTTGCCGGCCTCCGCCGCCCGGGCGCTGCGCCGCCTCGCCGCTCGCGGCGGGCATCGCCCGGGCGATGTTTCACGTGAAACATCCCCCGGGCGGGCCGGCAGCGCGCCGGGGGACCTGGCCTGGTCATGATCAGAGGGAAACCCCCTAGGCTGGCCGGGTGAGCGAGCAGACCGAGCAGCCTGAGCAGACAGTCCCCGGTGCTTCCGGCGCCTCCGGCGAGGAGCGTCCCGAGGCACGCCTTGAGCGGGCCGTGCGCGCCGCCGAGCAGGCGCTGATCGAGTTCGAGATCGCGGTGGAGACCTTCCGGGTGGAGGTGGAGAACTTCTCCCGCCTGCACCACCAGAAGCTCGGCCCGATGTACTCGCGGCTCGATGAACTGGACGCGTTGATCGCCGAGGCGAAGGCGGCGCGCACCGGGGCTCCCGAGGATCTGAGGCGAGCGGCGGAGGCCCGGGCGCTGGTCATGCCGATGCCGGGCGTGGAGGAACTGTTCCACGACTGGCTGGGCTCGGACGGGATGGCCGACGACGCTTCCTCGATGCTCACCGATCGTCCGGTGCGGCCGCCGGAGCGCGTGCGCCCCTCGGAAGAGGTACGCCGCCTCTACCGCGAGCTGGTGCGCCAGGCACATCCGGACCTCGCGCAGGACGAGACCGAGCGGGAGCGGCGCGACGCCTTCATGGCGCGGGTCAACGCCGCGTACGGACGGGGCGAGGAGCAGCAGCTGCGCGAGCTCGCCGAGGAGTGGGCGGCCGGCCCCGCGCCCGAGGACGCCGGTCCGAGCGAGACGGAGGAGCTGTACCTCCGGCTGGAGTGGCTGGCGCGGCGCAAGGAGCTGCTGTCGCTGGTGGCGCGGGAGCTGGAGGACAGCGCGATCGGGTCGATGCTGCGGATGGCTCCGGAGGACCCGGACCGGCTGCTGGAGGAGATCGCCGAACAGTTGCTGGGGCAGGTTTCGGAGCGGGAGGCGGAGCTGGCAAGCCTTGTCACTCCGTGAGGGTGGGCGGGGTTGCCGGTGGGTGCGGGGTGCGGGGTGCGGGGTGCGGGGTGCGGGGTGCCGGGCCGCTGCGCGAAGCGGCCCCGGGCTGCGCCCGGGCTCCCTGGGGCTCCGCCCCAGACCCCGCGCCTCTAAGGCCGGCGGGGCTGGTTTTGGCTCGGGGGGCTCGTTTCGGCTTGCGGGGCGGGTGGGTGCCTCTAAGGCCGGCGGGGCTGGTTTTGCTCGGGGGGTCCGATAGGTTGGCGGGAGATCTGCTACGAGAGAAGGCGACAGCTATGAACTTCGGACCGCTTCCCTCGGTGGACGCCGCCGCGGTGCCCTCCGAAGGCTTCGTGCTCGACGTCCGTGAGGACGACGAATGGGCGGCCGGCCACGTCGAGGGCGCTCTGCACATCCCGATGGGCGACTTCGTGGCCCGCTTCGGTGAGCTCACGGAGGCCGTCGCGGACGGCCGCAGGGTGCACGTGATGTGCCGGGTGGGCGGGCGTTCCGCGCAGGTCACCCAGTACCTCGTGCGTCAGGGCATCGACGCGGTCAACGTCGACGGCGGGATGCAGGCCTGGGACGGCGCCGGGCGCCCGATGGTGACGGACGAGGGCAACCCCGGCCCGGCCTACGTGCTGTAGCGGAGGCCCGCCCGGCGTCAGCCCAGGGGGTGGGCGGCCAGCAGGTCGCCCAGGGCCTCCTCGTGTGCGGCCGCCGGGCCGAGCTGGAGCTCCAGCTGCTTGGCCCACGCGTGGTAGCGGTGCAGCGGGTAGTCGGTGTCGGCGCCGAAGCCGCCGTGCAGATGCTGCGCGGTCTGCACGACCCGGCGTACCCCCTCCGACGCCCAGATCTTCGCGACCGCGACATCTCCGGAGCTCGGCAGCGGACCTCCCGCGCCGCCGGTCGCGGTGTCGAGCCGCCAGGCGGCCTGCCAGAGGGTGACCTCCATGGCCCGCAGGTCGATGTAGCGGTCGGCGGCCTGGACGGCGACGGCCTGGAAGGTGGCCACCGGGAAGCCGAACTGCTCGCGCTTACTGGTGTACCGGCTGGTCATCGCGAGAACGGCCTCGCCGAGGCCCAGTGCGAGGGCGCAGGTCCCGGTGGCGAGGAGCTGGTGGAGCCGCTCCCATGCCCCGGGATCCTCGATGAGGTGGGCCGCCGGCACCCGCACCCCCGCCAGGGTGACTTCGGCGAGGCGTTCCCCGCTGGTGGAGTACTGGTCGGTGAGGGTGAGGCCGTCGGCGGTACGCGGGACGAGGGCGAGGACGGCTCCGCCCTCGCCGGTGTGGGCCGGTATGGCGATCCAGTCGGCGCTCTGAGCCCAGGGCACGGCGGTCTGGGTGCCGTCGAGGAACCACGATCCGCCGTCGCGGTGGGCGGTGACGGCGAGTTGGGCGGGATCGTGGCCCGTTCGGCCGTGCGCGGCCGCGGTGAGCACCAGCGTTCCGCGTCCGGCGTCGGGCAGGAGGGCGGCGGCCAATTCGGGGCTGCCGTGGGCCTGGACGGCCATGGCGGTGGCGCAGTGCTCCAGCAGCGGCACCCTGGCCAGGACCTTCGCGGCCTCGCGCAGCACCAGGCACAGGGCGATGGTGTCCAGACCGGCGCCGCCGTGCTCCTCGGCGAGGACCAGGCTCAGCAGGTCGGACGCAGCGAGCCCGGCCCACAGCGGACGGTCGAAGTCGTCAGCGACGGCCAAGGGGGTGAGCGCGGGACTGGGCACGCTGTCGGGCACGACATCCGCGAAGACGGCCTTCGCCGCCTCGACGGCGGCCTGCTGTTCCTCGGTGAAGGTGAAGTCCACTGCCTGTCCTCCCGCGTGCACCGGATCCTGCCCAGGTGTGGTTCATATCTGACGGGGCGTCAAGATAGAACAGCTCTCCGCAATTGGACAGGGGGAGACGCGGGCCAGGGTGCGGGACCGCCCCCGCCCGGCCCGGGCCCACGGCCCCGCATCGCCCCCCCCGGAGGGGCGCACGTGCGCCGGTCGGACCGGTGGACCGGCTCAGCGGTCGAAGTCGATCTCCACTTCCTCCGTCACCGGGTGCGACTGGCAGGCCAGCACGAATCCCGCCTCCGTCTCCTCCGACTCCAGCGCGAAATTGCGCTCCATCCGGACCTCCCCCGTCACGAGGAAGGCCCGGCAGGTGCCGCACACCCCGCCCTTGCAGGCGTAGGGGGCATCCGCACGGTTGCGCAGCACCGCGTCCAGCAGCGATTCCCCGTCCCGCACCGGCCAGGTACCGGAGCGCCCGTCGAGCCGTGCCGTGACCCGGCCGTGGGACGTGGCCTCCGCAGTGGCCGCGGGGGCCGGTGCCGGGGTGTCCTCGACGTGGAAGATCTCCTCGTGCACCCGGGTCCGTACGACACCGAGCGCGCTCAGGGCCCGCTCCGCGCCTTGGACCAGGCCGTACGGCCCGCACAGGAACCAGCCCGTCACCTCCGCGACCGGGAGCAGCGCGGGCAGCAGCGCCGCGATCCGCTCCTCGTCCAGCCGGCCGGACGGCAGCCCGGCCTCCTGTTCCTCCCGGGAGAGGACCGTCACCAGCTGGAAGCGCGCCGGATACCGGTCCTTGAGGTCGGCGACCTCCTCCAGGAACATCGTCGAAGCCGCCGTACGGTCGCTGCGTACGAGGCAGAAGTGGGCGTCCGGGCGGGCGGCGAGCAGGCTCGCGGCGATCGACAGCACCGGGGTGATGCCGCTGCCGCCGACGATCGCCGCGTAGTGTCCCGCCGCGGGGGCCTGCGAGGGGTCCAGTACGAAGCGCCCGGCCGGGACCATCACCTCCAGCACGTCTCCGGCGGCGATCTCCTTGTGCGCGAAGGTGGAGAACTCCCCGCCCTCCACCAGCCGCACACCGACCCGCAGCAGCTCCGGACCCCGGTCGTCGGACATGGGGGAGCAGATGGAGTAGGTGCGCCGGATCTCCGCCCCCTCGGGGGTGTGCCGGCGCAGGGTGACGTGCTGGCCGGGCAGGTGCCGGTACTCCGCGCGCAGCTCCTCGGGGACCAGCAGACTCAGCGCCACCGAGTCGTCGGTGAGCCGGTCGACCGCCGCCACCGCCAGCGGGTGGAACGCGCCGTGGCGCGCCGGTCGCGGGGCGCGCACCGGCGCCGACGGCACGGCCTGCACGGACGGCACAGACGGCGGGGACACGGCCATCTACAACTCCTTGAAGTGGTCGAACGGTTCACGGCAGGCGGTGCAGCGGCGCAGCGCCTTGCACGCGGTGGAGGAGAACCGGCTGAGCAGCTCCGTGGCGGTCGACCCGCAGTGCGGGCAGCGGACCGACAGGGTGAGCGGGACCGGTCCGCCGGCCGCGTGCGGCCGCGGCGGGGCGATGCCGAACTCGGCCAGCTTGCGGCGGCCCTCGGCGCTGATGTCGTCGGTCGACCAGGCCGGTGCCAGCACGGTGGTCACCCGCACCTCGGGTATGCCGTGGCTGACCAGGACGCGCTCGATGTCGGCGGACATGGCCTCGATGGCCGGGCAGCCGGTGTAAGTCGGCGTGAGGGTGACCTCGGCGTGGCCGTCCTCGTGCATCCGCACCCCGCGCACCACGCCCAGCTCGGCGAGGGTCAGTACGGGCAGCTCGGGATCGGGGACGGAGCCGGCGAGCTCGGTGAGCTCCGCCTCCAGGCGGGTGGTCGTCCCCGCACTGGCGGGCGGCCCGGTGGCAGCACCGGGGACGCCGGACGCGGCCGGGACGGCGGCCGCGTCCGGGCCGACCGGGGCTTCGCCGCCCGTTCCGGTCGTGACGCCGGTCCCGGTGCCGGTGCCCGCGTCGGTCACCATGACGCACCCGGATGGCTTCGGTGCAGGTGCTGCATCTCGGCGAGCAGCCGACCGAACGGCTCGGTGTGCAGCCCCTGTCGTCCGGCCCCGGCCGCCCAGGCTCCCTTGCGCTGCCCCGCGGGCAACGGGAGCCCGGCCCGCTCCAGTACGCCCGTCACCGCGGCCAGCCAGCGGGCTTCGAGAGCGGTCCAGTCCAGGCCTTCGAGCCCCTCCACCGGCTGGAACATCTCCCCGGTGTACTTCCACAGCCCCTCCAGACCGGCCCGCATGCGCGCGTGGCTCTCCTGCGTGCCGTCGCCGAGCCGCAGGGTCCACTGCTCGGCATGGTCGCGGTGGTAGGAGGTCTCCTTGACGGCCTTGGCCGCCAGCGGCGCGAACGGGCCGTCGCCGCGCGCCAGTTCCCCGTACAGCTCGTGCTGGTAGAAGGAGAAGTACAGCTGGCGGGCGATGGTGTGGGCGAAGTCGCCGTTCGGCTGCTCGACCAGCTGGAGGTTGCGGAAGGACCGCTCCTCGCGCAGGAACGCCAGCTCGTCCTCGTCGCCGACGAGGGAGAGCAGGATGCGGGCCTGACCGAGCAGGTCGAGCGCGATGTTCGCGAGGGCGACCTCCTCCTCCAGGACCGGGGCGTACCCCGCCCATTCGCCGAGGCGGTGGGAGAGGATCAGGGCGTCGTCACCGAGGGCGAGGGCCGCCGTTCGGGGAACCTGGGGGGCCGTTTCCGTGACCTCCGCAGCGGATCGGGTGCTGGTGCTGGTGCTGGTCACAGGTGGTTCACCCCCTCGGGGATCTCGTAGAAGGTGGGATGCCGGTAGGGCTTGTCGGCGGACGGGGCGAAGAAGGGGTCCCGCTCGTCGGGAGAGGACGCGGTGATCTCGGTGGAGGGCACCACCCAGATCGAAATGCCCTCGCCGCGCCGGGTGTAGAGGTCGCGGGCGTTGCGCAGAGCCATCTCCGCGTCGGGGGCGTGCAGGCTTCCCGCGTGCGTGTGCGAGAGACCGCGCCGCGAGCGTACGAACACCTCCCACAGCGGCCAGTTCTGCGTCATGCCCGTGCCTCCTGGTACTGGTCGTCGTGCGTCTCGTGTGTTTCGTGCGTCTGGTGGTGCTCGTGCTGCTCGCGCTGTTCGGTCTTCGCAGCGTGCTTCTCCGCATACGCCGCGGCCGCGTCGCGGACCCAGGCGCCTTCCTCATGGGCCGCGCGCCGCTGGCTGATCCGCTGTTCGTTGCACGGTCCGTTGCCCTTGAGCACGTCCCAGAACTCGGCCCAGTCGATCGCGCCGAAGTCGTAGTGCCCGCGCTCCTCGTTCCACTTCAGGTCCGGGTCCGGCAGGGTCAGGCCCAGGGCCTCCGCCTGCGGGACGGCGATGTCCACGAACCGCTGGCGCAGCTCGTCATTGGAGTGCCGCTTGATCCGCCAGGCCATCGACTGCGCGGAGTGCGCCGACTCGTCGTCGGGCGGGCCGAACATCATCAGGGAGGGCCACCACCAGCGGTCGACGGCGTCCTGCGCCATCGCGTGCTGTGCCTCGCTGCCCCGCGAGAGGGCGAGGAGCAGTTCGTACCCCTGGCGCTGGTGGAAGGACTCCTCCTTGCAGATGCGGACCATGGCCCGCGCGTACGGACCGTAGGAGCAGCGGCACAGCGGCACCTGGTTGGTGATCGCCGCGCCGTCCACGAGCCAGCCGACGGCGCCGACATCCGCCCAGGTCAGAGTGGGGTAATTGAAGATCGAGGAGTACTTCTGCTTCCCCGCGTGGAGCTTGTCGAGCAGCTCGTCGCGGCTGGTTCCGAGGGTCTCGGCGGCGCTGTAGAGGTACAGGCCGTGGCCCGCCTCGTCCTGGACCTTGGCCATCAGAATGGCCTTGCGGCGCAGCGAGGGCGCGCGCGTGATCCAGTTCGCCTCGGGCTGCATGCCGATGATCTCGGAGTGCGCGTGCTGGGCCATCTGGCGGACGAGGGAAGCGCGGTACTGGGCGGGCATCCAGTCGCGCGGCTCCACGCGCTCGTCCGCCGCCACGGCCGCGTCGAAGGCCGCCGCGAGCTGCGCCTCCAGGCCGGCCTCACGCTCCGGCCCGGTCCCTGCTTCGGCGCCTGCCGCGATGCCCGCCTCGGCGCCTGTGTGCGCGAGGACCATGTCCTGCCCCGTTCCCGGGGTCACTGCCGCCATCCCGGCCCCCTGTCAGAGTCGTCCGCCCGACCGACCGATCGTTCGGTTCATCTTCTTCAATGGTGGGTCTGCGGCCCGTAGGGTGTCAACCTCTGTGGTCGACCCTGTGGATGCCGGATGATCGGGGTGGGATGCGTTCGAACGAGCAGGAGCCCGCGGAAGGGGCCGGCGCACCGGCCCCGCGAGCACCCGGAATCGCCGGTCTGTCCACCCCCTACCGGGTCGTCGCCGCCCTCGCCCTCGGGGCCGTCGCCGTCACGGCCTGCGGCCATCTGGCCTTCGTCTTCCTGCACGTCGCCCCGGCCAACACGGTCAGCAAGCGGCACGCGCGGACGGTCGACGGGTGGATCTACCCCGAGTTCGAACAGAACTGGAAGCTCTTCGCCCCCAACCCGCTCCAGCAGAACATCGCGGTCGAGGTGCGCGCCGAGGTACGGACCTCCGCGGGCGAGCTGACCGTCAGCGATTGGCGCGACCTGTCCGCCGAGGACGGGGCGGCCATCCGGCACAGCCTGCTGCCGAGCCACACCGAGCAGAACGAGCTGCGCCGGGCCTGGGACTTCTTCACCGGCTCCCACAACGAACGCAACGAGCCGAACGGCGAACGCGGCTGGTTGTCCGAGGAGTACCTGCGGCGCATCGCGGTGGACCGGCTGGCCCCGGTCCACCGCGACGGGCGCATCGTGCGGGTCCAGCTGCGGTCGGCGACCAGGGCCGTGCCGGCGCCGGAGTGGAGCACCGAGCGGACGGACACCCAGACCTACTACCGGGAGCTGCCGTGGTGGACCGTGTGAGCGGTGTGAACGGTGTGGGGGAGGCCGTGGACGTGGGCGGTGCAGGCGGCCCGGGCGCGGTGGGCGCGGTGCGCCGGGCACGTGAGGCGGCCGGGCGGGGCCTGGCGCAGGTCACCGGCCGCGCCCTCGGCCCGTACCAGAGCGCCGTGGTCCGCATCGGCTTCACCGGAACCTGGCTGCTCTTCCTGCTGAGGGAGTTCCCGCACCGGGCCGAGCTGTACGGGCCGGACGGGCCGTGGAGCTGGGAGCTGGCGGAGCGGCTGATCGCCTCCAACCGGGCCTTCACGGTGCTGATGTGGTCGGACTCGGCGCTGTGGTTCGAGCTCGTCTACGCGGTGGCCGTGCTGGCGAGCGTGGGGCTGCTGCTGGGTTGGCGGACCCGGGCCACGTCCGTGCTGTTCATGGTCGGGGTGCTGTCGCTGCAGAACCGCAGCGTGTTCATGGGAGACGGCGGCGACAACGTCATCCACCTGATGGCGCTCTACCTGGTGCTGACGCGCTGCGCGCAGGTGTGGTCCCTCGACGCGCGCCGGGCCCGTACGCGCGGTTCCGCGACCGCCGGGGCGGCCGGGCCGGTGCTGTGGGGTGCGCTGGGGGCGGTCCTCGCGTACGGGGCGGCGACCGGGGGGTTCAGCCACGGCTGGCTGGCGGTTTTCGCGGTGATGTGGGTGGCCGGGGGGCTCTGGTGGGCGGTCGACCGGTACGAACCGCGGGGGGAGGGGCGGGCGGTGCTGGACGTCCTGGCGAACCTGCTGCACAACGCGGGGATGCTGGTGATCATGGCGGAGGTCTGCCTGATCTACGCGACGGCGGGCTGGTACAAGATCCAGGGCTCGCGATGGCAGGACGGCACGGCCCTGTACTACCCGCTGGGGCTGGACTACTTCACGCCGTGGCCCGGGCTGTCGGGACTGGTGGCGGGCAGTGGGACGGTGGTGATGCTGCTGTCGTACGGGACGGTCGCGGTGCAGGTGGCGTTTCCGTTCGCGCTGTTCAACCGGCGGGTCAAGAACGTGCTGCTGGCCGTGATGATGCTGGAGCACGCGGGGATCGCGGTGCTGCTGGGCCTGCCGTTCTTTTCGTTGGCGATGATTGCCGCTGACGCGGTGTTTCTGCCGACGGCGCTGCTGGTGTGGCTCGGCGCGAGGGTGGGGGGCCGGGTGCGGGTGGGGGTGGCTCCGGACCCCGCGCCTCAAGCGCCGGCGGGGCTTGTCCGGGCTCGGGCGGTGCCGGGCTGCCGGAGCTCCGCCCCGGAACCCGCGCCTCAAACGCCGGCGGGGCTGGGAGGGTCGCCTCAAGCGCCGGCGGGGCTGTGAAGGGTCGTAGGGTCGGGGTATGGGTGAGTGGATGGGTGTGGATGAGACCGTGGGGCGGTGGCGGGAGGCCGTCGGGCGGGGGGATCTCGTGCTGTTGGACGGGTTCCACGCGCTGAAGCACGCCCTGCGCTTCGGGGCGCGGGTGCACATGGCCGTCGCCGACGAGCCGGACGGCGTACGGAAACTGGCCGCCGAGCTGGCTCCCGACGTCGAGGAGGCCGTGGCCGGCCTCCTCCAGGAGGCGCCGCTCAAGAGTCTGCTGCCCCGCGTGCATCCCACCGGGGTCGCGGCCCTCGCCGTACGGCCCGACCGCGCGGCGGGCCGGGCCGCGCTCGACCGGATGCCGCGGCCGGCGCCGATCGTCGTCCTCGACAACCCCCGCAACCTCGGCAACGTCGGCGCCGTCGTACGTCTCGCCGCCGGTTTCGGGGCCACCGCGGTGGTGACCCGCGGCGATCTCGACCCCTGGCACCCCAACGTCGTCCGCGCCGGGGCCGGGCTGCACTACGCCACCACGGTCGAGCGGCTCGGACTGGAAGAACTCCCGCCCGGGCCGCTCTACGCGCTCGACCCGGAGGGCGAGGACATCCGCACCCTCACCCTCCCGGACGACGCCCTGCTCGCCTTCGGCTCGGAACGCCACGGCATCTCGCCCGAGCTGCGCGCCCGCGCCGACCACCTGGTGTCCCTGCCGATGCGGCCGCAGGTCTCCAGCTACAACCTGGCCACCAGCGTGGCCATGGCCCTTTTCCACTGGGGAGGCCCCGCAGCGGGTTAGGGCGCGGGCGATGACCGGGCGGGGGGATCAGGCCTGGCGGCGGACCTCCACCACGCGGAAGCGGTTCGAGACGAAGGCTCCGTCGCACAGTGCCGCGTTCGCCGCCGGGTTGCCGCCCGAGCCGTGGAAGTCCGAGAACGCGGCCGTCTGGTTGACGTACACCCCGCCCGTCAGGTTCAGCGAGAGCTGCGCGGACTCCTCCAGGCAGACCTCCTCGATCGCCCGCTCGGTGTCCGCGGACGTCGTGTACGCGCCCACCGTCATCGCACCCTTCTCCCGCACCGTGCGCCGCAGCAGCTCCAGCCCGTCGGCCGTGGAGTCCACGGCCACCGCGAAGGAGACCGGCCCGAAGCACTCCGAGAGGTAGGCCGCGTCCTCGTCCGGCTTGGACGCGTCCAGCTTCACCATCACCGGCGTGCGGACCACGGCGTCCGGGAATTCGGGGTTCACCACCGTGCGGGAGGGCAGCGCGACCTCGCCCAGCCCGGCCGCCGCCTCCAGCCGGTCCTTGACCGCCGGGTTCACGAGCGCGCCCAGCAGCGCGTTGGCCCGGGCGTCATCGCCCAGCAGGCCGCCAACCGATGCCGCGAGGTCGGCGACGACCTCGTCGTACGTCTTGTGCCCGGCGTCCGTCGCGATGCCGTCCCGCGGGATCAGCAGGTTCTGCGGGGTGGTGCACATCTGGCCGCTGTACAGGGAGAGCGAGAAGGCCAGGTTGGACAGCATCCCCTTGTAGTCGTCGGTGGAGTCCACGACCACGGTGTTGACGCCGGCCTTCTCGGTGTAGACCTGGGCCTGGCGGGCGTTGGCCTCCAGCCAGTCACCGAACTCCGTCGAGCCGGTGTAGTCGATCAGCTTGATCTCCGGCCGCACCGCGAGGGACTTGGCGATGCCCTCCCCGGGCCGCTCCACCGCGAGCGCCACCAGGTTGGGGTCGAAGCCCGCCTCCGCGAGGACCTCCCGCGCGACCTGCACGGTCAGGGCGAGGGGCAGCACCGCCCGCGGGTGGGGCTTGACGAGCACCGGGTTGCCGGTGGCGAGGGAGGCGAAGAGGCCCGGGTAGCCGTTCCAGGTGGGGAAGGTGTTGCAGCCGATCACCAGGGCGATGCCGCGGGGCACCGCCGTGAAGCTCTTGCCGAGCTCCAGCGGGTCCCTCTTGCCCTGCGGCTTCGACCAGTCGGCCCGGCCCGGGACCCGGGTCTGCTCCTCGTACGCATACGCCACCGCCTCCAGGCCGCGGTCCTGCGCGTGGGGGCCGCCCGCCTGGAAGGCCATCATGAAGGCCTGGCCACTGGTGTGCATGACCGCGTGCGCGAACTCGTGCGTCCGCGCGCTGATCCGGGCCAGGATCTCGATGCAGACCAGGGCGCGCGCCTCGGGTCCGGCGTCCCGCCAGGCAGGCATGCCGGCCCGCATCGCGGGGAGCAGGACCTCCGGGTCCACATGCGGGTACTCGACGCCCAGCTCCGGGCCGTACGGGGACACCTCGCCGCCGGTCCAGCCGTCCGTGCCGGGCTGGCCCAGGTCGAGGCGGGTCCCGCGGACGGCTTCGAAGGCGGCGAGCCCGTCGGCCGGCGCGGTCTCCCCGTACGCCTTGGGGTGCTCGGGGTGCGGGGACCAGTAGGCGCGGCTGCGGATCGCCGTCAGCGCCTGGTCCAGGGTGGACCGGTGCTTCTCGGAAAGCTGGGGGACGGTGAGCTCGGCGGCCATCAGGGACCAACTCCTCGTTGAGCCGGGCGGGATCGCGCGGGATCGGAAGGCGGTTGAGGCAAGGCGGTTCAGGTAAGGCGGGTGGTTCAGGCAAGGCGGGCGGAGCGGCGGTGAGCAGTGCGGTGACGGGAGCGATACAGCGGGCCGTGCAGGGCTGGAAAGTACAGACTGGAGCTAGAGTAACCGAACGATCGGTCGGGACAAGAGGGCCCGGCAGGCCTGTGGATAACTCGGTGCGGGAGGATCAGGGCATGACAGCAATCGAGCGGTCCCGCACTGTGGCGGTCGTCGGCGCCGGCACCATGGGACAGGGCATCGCCCAGGTCGCCCTTCTCGCAGGTCACCGCGTGCTGCTCTACGACATCGACACCACGCTCGCCACCGACGGCGTCGCCCTGGTGCAGGACCGCGTCGAGCGGATGGCCGCCAAAGGCCGCCTCGATCGCGCCGCGGCGGAGCAGGCGATCGGCCGGATCGCGTCGGCCGCCGGTCAGGGGCTCGCGGGTCTCGCCGACGCCGCCCTCGTCATCGAGGCGGTGGTCGAGGACGCCGGCGTCAAGCGCACGCTCTTCGAGGCCCTCGAAGGGGTGGTTTCGCCGGACACACTGCTGGCCACCAACACCTCCTCCCTCTCCGTCACGGAGCTCGCCGACGGTCTCGCGCACCCCGGCCGCTTCCTCGGCCTGCACTTCTTCAACCCGGCCCCGCTGCTTCCGCTCGTCGAGGTGGTCAGCGGCTTCGCGACCGACCCGGCCGCCGCCGAGCTCGCGTACGCCACCGTCCGCGACTGGGGGAAGACGCCGGTCCGCTGCGCCGACACCCCCGGCTTCATCGTCAACCGGATCGCCCGCCCCTTCTACGCCGAGGCCTTCGCGGTGTACGAGGAACAGGGCGCCGACCCGGCCACCATCGACGCCGTGCTGCGCGAATGCGGCGGCTTCAAGATGGGCCCCTTCGCGCTGACGGACCTGATCGGCCAGGACGTCAACGAAGCCGTGAGCCGCTCCGTGTGGGAGTCCTTCTTCCGGAGCCCCAAGTTCACCCCCTCGCTGGCGCAGCGCCGGCTGGTCCAGTCGGGCCGCCTGGGCCGCAAGTCGGGGCAGGGCTGGTTCCCGTACGGACCGGACGCCGTACCGGAAGCGCCGCACACCGCCGCCCCCGAGGAGGCCCCGGCCAAGGTCACGGTCGTCGGCGACCTCGGGCCCGCCGCCGCACTGACCGAGCTGCTGGAGGAGGCCGGGATCGCGGTCACCACCACCGAGCACGGGGGCCCGTACATCCAGCTGCCCGGCGAGGGCCAGCTCGTCCTCGCCGACGGGAAGACCTCCATCGAGTTCTCGGACGTCGTCTACTTCGACCTCGCGCTCGACTACCGCGACGCCACCCGGATCGCGCTCTCCGCAAGTGCGGACACCAGCGAGCGGACCCTCGCCGAGGCCGTCGGACTCTTCCAGAAGCTCGGCAAGCGGGTCTCGGTCATCGGCGATGTCCCCGGCATGATCGTCGCCCGGACCGTCGCGATGCTGATCGACCTCACCGCCGACGCCGTCGCCCGGGGGGTCGCCTCGGCCGAGGACATCGACACGGCCATGCGGCTCGGCGTCAACTACCCGCTGGGCCCGTCCGAATGGCACGAGCGCCTCGGCCGGGACTGGGCCTACGACCTGCTGCACCACCTCGACGAGCGCTGTCCCGGCGGCCGGTACGCGCCCTCGCTCGCGCTGTTCAAGCTGGGCTACGCCGAGGACGCCCAGGACGAAAGCGAGGACGAAAGCCAGGACGACGCCGAGGACGCCCAGGACGCTGAAGCCGCTCAGGCCGCCGGGGCCGGGGAGACGGAATGACCACGGCCAAGCGGGACACCTACACCCCCGAGACCCTGCTGTCCGTCGCCGTCCAGGTCTTCAACGAGCGCGGCTACGACGGCACCTCCATGGAGCACCTCTCCAAGGCCGCGGGCATCTCGAAGTCCTCCATCTACCACCACGTCACGGGCAAGGAGGAGCTGCTGCGCCGGGCGGTCAGCCGCGCGCTCGACGCGCTGTTCGCCGTACTGGAGGAGCCCGGGGCCATACGCGGCCGGGCCGTCGAGCGCGTCGAGTACGTCACCCGGCGCACGGTGCAGGTGCTGGTCACCGAGCTGCCGTACGTGACGCTGCTGCTGCGCGTGCGGGGCAACACCCGGGCCGAGCGCTGGGCGCTGGAACGCCGCCGGGAGTTCGACCACCAGGTCGCGGACCTCCTCAAGGCCGCCGCGGCCGAGGGCGACCTGCGCGCGGACGTGGACATCCGCCTCGCCACCCGGCTCCTCTTCGGCATGGTGAACTCCCTGGTCGAGTGGTACCGCCCGCACCAGGGCACGGGCCACGACCAGCTCGCGGACGCGATCGTCCACATGGCCTTCGACGGCCTGCGGACCACCCACGACTGACCGCCCGCGACCGGCCACCCCGCGACTGACCGCCCGCGACCGGCCACCCCCGCGACTGAGCGCCCGCGACCGGCCACCCCCGCGACTGAGCGCCCGCGACCGGCCACCGCGCGACCGCGCTACTCCTCCCCCAGCGTGGGGCCGGCCGCCGGTGATCCCGGGCCCGGGCCCAGCAGGTCCGTCTCCTCGAACACCAGCAGGGTGCGCGTGGAGAGGACCTCCGGGATGGCCTGGAGCCGGGTCAGGACCAGTTCGCGCAGCGTCCGGTTGTCCGGTGTGTGGACCAGCAGCAGTACGTCGAAGTCTCCGCTGACCAGGGCGATGTGGGCGGCGCCCGGGAGGTCGCGGAGCTGTTCGCGGACCGTGCGCCAGGAGTTCTGGACGATCTTCAGGGTGATGTAGGCGGAGGCGCCCTGCCCGGCGCGCTCGTGGTTGACGCGGGCCGTGAAACCGCGGATCACCCCGTCGTCGATCAGCCGGTTGATCCGGGCGTAGGCGTTCGCCCGCGACACGTGCACCTGGTCCGCCACCGAGCGTATCGACGCCCGGCCGTCCGCCTGGAGCAGCCGCACGATCGAGCGGTCGACGGGGTCCAGCGGGCGCGGTGCCACCGGCGGGCCCGCCGGGGCGCTACCGCCGGTACCCGCTGGTGGGGCCGGTGGTGAACCGGCTCCGGCCATTTGTTCATCCGGCATGGCCCGATGCCTCCCTCTCCTGGACGTCCTGCACCCATCCCAGGGCTCCGGCGCCACTTTGTCCACAGCCTGGAGCGGCCTGTAGCCAAATTGCGCGGACAACCGAACAATCGGTAGGTGAGGCGCCTCACACCCGAGGCTGTCCCTGCCCGCTTCCCACGAGGAGGTGTACGCCGCCATGACGGTCCAAGAGCTGCCCGGTGCCGGTGCGTCCCACCGGTCCGTCCCGCCGCCCGCCTGGAGGCCCCGTACGGATCCCGGCCCGCTGCTCCCGGACCCCGAGCCCTACCGGGTGCTGGGCACGGCGGCGGCCGACCGGCTCGACCCCGCGCTGATGCGCCGCTGCTACGCCGAGCTCGTGCGCGGCCGCCGGTACAACGCGCAGGCCACCGCGCTGACCCGGCAGGGACGGCTCGCCGTCTACCCCTCCACCGTCGGCCAGGAGGCCTGCGAGATCGCGGCCGCGCTGGTCCTGGAGGAGCAGGACTGGCTGTTTCCGAGCTACCGCGACACCCTGGCGGCCGTGGCCCGCGGACTGGACCCCGTCCAGGCGCTGACCCTGCTGCGCGGCGACTGGCACACCGGCTACGACCCGCGCGAGCGCCGGATAGCCCCGCTGTGCACCCCCCTCGCCACCCAGCTGCCGCACGCGGTGGGGCTGGCGCACGCGGCCCGGCTGCGCGGCGACGACGTCGTGGCGCTCGCCATGGTCGGCGACGGCGGCACCAGCGAGGGAGACTTCCACGAGGCGCTGAACTTCGCCGCCGTCTGGCAGGCCCCGGTGGTCTTCCTCGTGCAGAACAACGGCTTCGCCATCTCCGTCCCGCTCGCGAAGCAGACCGCCGCCCCGTCCCTGGCCCACAAGGCCGTGGGGTACGGGATGCCCGGCCGGCTGGTCGACGGGAACGACGTCGCCGCCGTGCACGAGGTGCTGGCCGAGGCCGTCCGGCGGGCCCGCTCCGGCGGTGGTCCGACCCTGGTCGAGGCCGTCACGTATCGCATGGAGGCCCACACGAACGCCGATGACGCGACCCGCTACCGCGGTGACGCCGAGGTCGAGGCATGGAAGGCGCACGACCCGGTGGAGCTGCTGGAGCGCGAACTGACCGCACGCGGGATCCTCGATGAGGCGGGCGTCCAGGAGGCCAAGGACGCGGCCGAGGTGATGGCGGCGGACCTGCGCCGGGCGATGAACGCGGATCCGGTGCTGGACCCGATGGACCTCTTCGCGCACGTCTACGCGGAGCAGACGGACCAGCTGCGGCAGCAGGCACGGATGCTGCGCGCCGAGCTGGAAGCGGAGGAGCAGTCGTGACGACGGTGGCGGCGCGGCCGGCGGTGAAGCCCGCGACGATGGCGCAGGCCCTGAACCGGGCGATGCGGGACGCGATGGCGCAGGACCCGGCGGTCCACGTCATGGGCGAGGACGTCGGCACGCTCGGCGGTGTCTTCCGGATCACGGACGGGCTGGCGAAGGAGTTCGGCGAGGACCGCTGCACGGACACACCCCTCGCCGAGGCGGGCATCCTGGGCGCGGCGGTGGGCATGGCCATGTACGGGCTGCGGCCGGTGGTGGAGATGCAGTTCGACGCGTTCGCGTACCCGGCCTTCGAGCAGCTGATCTCGCACGTCGCGAAGATGCGGAACCGGACGCGGGGCGCGATGCCGCTGCCGATCACCATCCGGGTGCCGTACGGCGGCGGGATCGGCGGCGTCGAGCACCACAGCGACTCCTCCGAGGCGTACTACGTGGCGACGCCGGGCCTGACGGTGGTCACCCCGGCGACGGTGGAGGACGCTTACGGGCTGCTGCGCGCGTCGATCGCGAGCGACGACCCGGTGGTCTTCCTGGAGCCCAAGCGGCTGTACTGGTCGAAGGCCGACTGGTCGCCGGAAGCGCCCGCGGCGGTACCGGGGATCGGCAAGGCGCTGGTGCGGCGGGCGGGCACGAGCGCGACGCTGATCACCTACGGTCCTTCGCTGCCGGTGTGCCTGGAGGCGGCCGAGGCGGCGCGCGAGGAGGGCTGGGAGCTGGAGGTCCTGGACCTGCGTTCGCTGGTCCCCTTCGACGAGGAGACGGTCGTGGCGTCCGTACGCCGCACCGGGCGCGCGGTGGTGGTCCACGAGGCCGGCGGCTTCGGCGGGCCGGGCGCGGAGATCGTCGCCCGCGTCACCGAGCGGTGCTTCCACCACCTGGAGGCACCGGTGCTGCGGGTGACGGGCTTCGACATCCCGTACCCGCCGCCGATGCTGGAGAAGCACCACCTGCCCGGTGTGGACCGGATCCTGGACACCGTGGCCCGCCTGCAGTGGGAGAACTGATGCCGCAGGTCATGGAATTCAAGCTGCCGGACCTCGGCGAAGGCCTGACGGAGGCGGAGATCGTCCGCTGGCTGGTGGCCGTCGGGGACGTCGTCGCCGTGGACCAGCCGGTCGTCGAGGTCGAGACGGCCAAGGCGATGGTCGAGGTGCCGTGCCCGTACGGCGGCGTGGTCACCGCCCGATTCGGGGAGGAGGGCACGGAGCTGCCGGTGGGGGCGCCGCTGATCACGGTGGCGGTCGGTGCGCAGACCGCCGGTGCGCCGACGCCGGCCGCGGGTGCGCAGGCCGGGGGTGCGCAGAGCGCGGCGCGGCCGGGCGCGGAGCCGGAGTCCTCGGGTTCGGGCAACGTCCTGGTCGGCTACGGCACGGACCACTCCCGCCCGGCGCGGCGCAAGCGGATCCGGCCGGGGGCGGGCGAGCCCGCGGCTCCGGTGGCGGCCGCTGCGGTTCCGGTCGCGGCGTCGGTCACGGCTGCGGTTCCCGCCCGGGCTTCCGCTCCGGCTCCGGCCGCGGCTTCGGGCTCGCGTGCGGCCGTGGATCGGGCCGTCGCCGCCGCTCCCTCCGGGCCGGTGGCGGTGATCTCGCCGCTGGTGCGCAAACTGGCCCGGGACCACGGGCTGGACCTGCGCACGCTGCGCGGCTCGGGGCCCGAGGGGCTGATCCTGCGGGCGGACGTCGAAAGCGCGCTGCGCGCGCCGGAGCCCGAGCCCGCCGCGGCCGTCGCCCCTGTGGCCGCGACCGGTCCGCAGGCGGCCACGCGGATCCCCCTCAAGGGAGTGCGCGGGGCTGTCGCGGAGAAGCTGTCGCGCAGCCGGCGGGAGATCCCCGACGCCACCTGCTGGGTCGACGCGGACGCCACCGAGCTGATGGCGGCGCGGGCGGCGATGAACGCCGTGGACGGCCCGAAGATCTCGGTGCTGGCGCTGCTGGCCCGGATCTGCACGGCCGCGCTCGCCCGGTATCCCGAGCTCAACTCGACCGTGGACCTGGCGGCCAAGGAGATCGTCCGGCACCCGGCCGTGCACCTGGGCTTCGCCGCGCAGACCGAGCGGGGCCTGGTGGTTCCGGTGGTCCGCGACGCCGACCGCCGCAATCCTGAGTCCCTCGCGGCGGAGTTCGCCCGCCTCACCGAGCTGGGCCGGGCGGGCAAGCTGGCGCCGGCCGACCTCACGGGCGGGACCTTCACCCTGAACAACTACGGGGTGTTCGGGGTCGACGGCTCCACGCCGATCATCAACCACCCCGAGGCGGCGATGCTCGGAGTGGGCCGGATCGTGCCCAAGCCGTGGGTGCACAACGGCGAGCTCGCCGTCCGGCAGGTCGTGCAGCTGTCGCTGACCTTCGACCACCGGGTGTGCGACGGCGGCACCGCGGGCGGCTTCCTGCGGTACGTCGCGGACTGCGTGGAATCCCCGGCGGTGCTGCTGCGCAGCCTGTGACCGTGCGGTGCGGGCTGTGACTTGCGGTGCGGTGCGGTGCCGTCGCGCGGCGGCGCAGTCGGGTATGGCGGTGCCGTCGCGCGACGGCACCGCCCGCTGCGGTCGCGGGGTGCCGCTACCGCCAGCGCGGAAACCGCACCGCCACCCGCTCTCTTCTTCCCGCCTCCGACCTCCGGCCTCCGACCTCCCGACAGGATCCGGGGCCGGGGGCCGGGTGCCGGGGCCCAGCAGGCGCGCCGCGCCGTCAGACCGTGAGCAGCAGCTTGCCCACGTGACGGCCCGACTCCATCGCCCGGTGCGCCTCGGCCGCCTCCGCCAGCGGAAACGTCGCGTGCACCACCGGCCGGATCCGCCCCGCCGACACCAGGGGCCAGACGTGCTCCCGTACCGCCGCCACGATGGCCGCCTTCTCCTCCAGCGGCCGTGTTCGCAGCGAGGTCGCGGTGATCGCGGCCCGCTTGGCCAGCAGCGTGCCGAGGTTCAGTTCGGCCTTCACCCCGCCCTGCAGGCCGATCACGGCGAGCCGGCCGTTCACCGCCAGGGCGTCGACGTTCCGCGCGAGGTACTTCGCGCCGATGATGTCCAGGATCACGTCCGCGCCGGCTCCGTCCGTCGCGGCCCGCAGCTCCGTCACGAAGTCCTGCTCGCGGTAGTCGATCAGGATGTCCGCGCCCAGTTCCTTGCACCGCGCCAGCTTCTCCGGCCCGCCGGCCGTGACCGCCACCGTCGCGCCCACGGCCTTCGCCAGCTGGATCGCCATCGTCCCGATGCCGCTGGAGCCGCCGTGCACGAGCAGCGTTTCACCGGGGCGCAGCCCGGCCACCATGAACACGTTCGACCACACCGTCGAGACCACCTCGGGGAGCGCGGCGGCCGTCACCAGGTCCACGCCCGCGGGGACCGGCAGCAGCTGGCCCGCCGGGACGGCGACCTTCTGCGCGTACCCGCCGCCCGCCAGCAGCGCGCACACCTCGTCACCCACCGACCAGCCGGAGACCCCCTGCCCGATCGCCGAGATCCGCCCCGAACACTCCAGGCCCGGATAGCGCGGGGCGCCGGGCGGGGGGTCGTAGAAGCCCTGGCGCTGCAAAAGGTCCGCCCGGTTCACGCCGCCCGCCGCCACCTCGACGAGGACCTCGCCCTCACCGGCCACCGGATCGGGTACGTCGGTCCAGACGAGGGCCTCGGGGCCGCCGGGCTGTTCGATGGTGATCGCATGCATGGCCCGGAGGGTACGCGAACGAGCCGCAGCGGCCCAGTACCTACTCCACCGGACCCAGCGTCACCTGCGGTGGCATGGGCGGAGCCGCCCGTACGATGGTGATGAGACGGTCCGTCAGCTGCAACGGGCTCGCGTGCGGGTCGTCGTACGGGAGCAGCCGGTGTCCGCGCAGCACACTCACCACCAGGTCGTGGGTGTCCCGTACCGACTTGCCCGCTTCCGCCTTGTTGACGGGCCGTTCGATGAGGTCGAGGCCGCTGCCCTGCTGGATCAGGTCCTCCATGACGGTTCCCGCGCTCGGGCTGAGGACGGAAAGCCCCAGCAGCCGCCCGGCCGCGCTCGCGCTGGTGATGACCGCGTCCGCGCCCGACTGGCGCAGCAGGGGCGCGTTCTCCTCCTCGCGCACGGCCGCGACGATCTTCGCGCCCCGGTTGAGCTGTCGCGCCGTCAGTGCCACCAGGACCGCCGTGTCGTCCCGCTGGGTGGCGATGACGATCTGGCGGGCCTTCTGCAGCTCGGCGCGCAGCAGTACGTCGGAGCGGGTGGCGTCCCCCACCACACCGGTGAAACCCTCCGAGTTCGCCGTGTCGATCACCTTGGAGCTCGGGTCGACGATGACGACCTGCTCCTTCCGCAGACCGGTGGCCAGCAGCGTCTGGAGGGCGGAGCGGCCCTTCGTGCCGAATCCGATGATGATCGTGTGATCGCGCAAGTTCTTCCTCCAGCGGCTCAGCCGCCATTCTTCCCGCGTCCGCTCCGTCAGGACTTCCAGGGTGGTGCCGACCAGAATGATCAGGAACAGCACGCGCAGCGGCGTGATCAGCAGTACGTTCATCAGCCGCGCGCCGTCGCTGTGCGGGACGATGTCGCCGTAGCCCGTCGTGGACAAGGTCACGGTCGCGTAGTAGACGGAGTCGAGGAAGTCGACGCTGCCGTTGGCATTGTCGTGGTAGCCCTCGCGGTCCGTCCACACGATGAGGACGGTCAGGCACAGCACCAGCAGGGCCATCAGCAGGCGCCTGCTGACCTGGCGCAGCGGCTTCTCGATGACGCGCTTGGGCAGTTTGATCCGCCGGCCGACGAGTTTCTCGTCGGCCTCCCGGGCCATGGCGTCCTGGCCGTGAAGTTTCACGTGAAACATCCTCCCGAAGCCCACGGCAGATCGAGGATTTCCAGTTCCTGCCCGGCCCGGGCGCCGTTCGGCGGTACGACGGCCAGCGCGTCGGCGGCCGCCACGCCGCGCAGCATCGCCGGGCCGTTGTAGCGCAGCGGCGCCGCGTGCTCGCCGGTCAGCAGGACCGGGACCAGCCGCGTGTCGTGCGGGTGGCCCGGTACGTCGCCCTGGACCACAGCCGTGTACCGGGGGCGCCGACGGCGGCCGGCGAGGGCCCGCAGCAGCGGCTCGGCGAGGGTCAGCAGCCCGGAGACGGCGGCCAGCGGGTTGCCGGGCAGGCCCACCACGTACGGGCCGTGGCCGCGTTCGCCGACGCGGGCCAGCAGCATCGGGTGGCCGGGGCGGACCGCGACCCCGTCGATCAGCAGCTCGGCGCCGGCCCGGCGCAGGACCGGATGCACGTGGTCGACGGGTCCGCCCGCGGTGCCGCCCGTGGTGATGACCACGTCCGCGGTGGAAGTGGTGACGGCCTCCAGCAGCGCCTCGGCGCCGGCCGGGTCGTCACCGAGCCGCCGGGTGCCGGTGACCTCGGCGCCGAGCCGCACCAGCCAGGGGGTGAGCATGGGGCCGAGGGCGTCGCGGATCAGCCCGTCGTGCGGGAGGCCTTCGGTGAGCAGCTCGTCGCCGAGCACCAGGATCTCGACGCGGGGCCGGGGACGGGTGGTCAGCTCGTCGTACCCGGCGGCCGCGGCCAGGCCCAGCACGGCGGGGGTGACCAGGGAGCCGGCGGGCAGCAGCAGGTCGCCGGAGCGGCACTCCTGGCCTCGGGGGCGGATGTCCTGGCCGGTCAGGACGGGACGGTCGGCGTACAGCTGGGTGCCGGCCTCGCGGCTGTGCTCGCTGCGGATCACGGCGGTGGTGTCGGCGGGGATCCGGGCGCCGGTGGCGATCCGTACGGCCTCGCCGTCCGCGAGCGGCTCCGGCCGGTCGGAGCCCGCCAGGACGCCTCCACCGGTGCGGACGGTCCAGGGGCCGGGCCCGGCGACGGCCCAGCCGTCCATGGCGGAGGTGTCGAAGGACGGCAGGTCGGTGAGGGCTTCCAGGGGCGCGGCCAGCACCTCGCCGAGGGAGTCGGCGAGGGCCACCCGGTGGGTACGGGCCTGTGCGGCGGCTCCGGCGTGGACGGCGGCGTCCCGGGCCCGAGGCCAGTCGGCCACGCGGTGGCCGCCGGCGTCCGGGGTGCGGCTGACGAGGGCCAGCGCCTCGTCGAGGGCCTGCTCCGCGGCGGTGGCGGGCGGGGTGGGGGTGGAGGGGGTCATCCGGAGCCGTTCTGTTCGTGATCGGCGCTGCCTGGACCGGAGCTGGCCACCCCTGCGCTGCCCGAAGCGGCGCTGCCCGCATCCGCCTCCGCCTCGGCGGCCCAGCGCAGCGCCAGGTCGGCGGCCCTGCGGGAGGCTTCGGCGACGGCCCGGGCGGGGTCGGCGCCGGTGGCCGCCGCGTGGGCGGCCGCGTAGCCGACCAGGAAGGTGGTCAGGGGGGCGGCGGGCCGGGCGACGCCGTGGGCGGCGTCACGGGCGAGGTCGAGCAGGGTCTTGGTGTCGACGGTGAGGTCGATGCCGAGCTCGGTCTTGACGGCGGTGATCCATTGGTCCAGCACGGTTCCATGCTCTCTGATCCGGATGCGGGCGGCGGCGAGATCGTCCCAGGTGTCGCAGTCGAAGGAGGCGAGTGGCGCAGTATCCGTCACTTCGGCCAGGGCGAGTCCGGCGGTGAGGGCCCGCAGCGGCAGTCCGGCGAGCCCGCCGTGCTCGGCGGCGAGCAGGGCGATCTCGCGGCGCAGGGGCTCGGCCCGGTAGGCGGCGACGAGCGGCTGGGCCCGCCCGTCCGCGTCCCGCAGCAGGGCGCCCTCACCGCCCTCGGCCCGCGCCAGCAGGGTCCGTACGGTGTCGCGGTCCAGGAACGGCAGGTCCGCGGAGAGTACGAGGACCAGCTCGGCGGTGCTCTGCCGCAGCCCGGCATCCAGCGCGGCCAGGGGGCCGCCGCCGGGCGGGTCCTCGCGGGTCCAGCGCACCGGCCGCGCGGTGGCCCGGCGGCCGCCGACCACGACGGTGGCCAGGGCGTCCGCGCAGGCGTCCAGGACCCGGTCCAGGAGGGTCCGGCCGCCCACGTGCAGTCCGGGCTTGTCCGCGCCGCCCAGTCGCCTCGCGGCGCCGCCGGCCAGGACGATCGCGTCGTAGCTCATCCCCTGAGTATGGGCTGCTCATGTCCCCGTGGGGAGCCCCGCTCGTCCCTCTCCGCGCCCACCGACAGGACGCCGCGGGGCGGGCTCCGGGCCGGGGGTGAAAACGGTCCGGCGCCCGGCGCCGATGCGCCGGGCGCCGGAGCCCACGGCTTGCCGGGACTCCCACGAAGACGGGGCCCAGCGGTACGGCCCGGCCGTACGCCCTAGAGGTACGGGCCCGAGCGGATCGCGCCGTGCCCGCCGTCCTCGTCATCGTCGTCGTGGTGGGAGCCGGGCGGGAGCGCGCGGCGCATCTGTTCCAGCTGGGCCCGCGCCGCCATCTGCTGCGCGAACAGGGCCGTCTGGATGCCGTGGAAGAGCCCTTCGAGCCAGCCCACCAACTGGGCCTGCGCGATGCGCAGTTCGGCTTCGGAAGGAATCGCCTCCTCGGTGAAGGGCAGGGAGAGCCGCTCCAGTTCCTCGACCAGCTCCGGTGCGAGCCCGTCTTCGAGCTCCTTCACCGACGCCGCGTGGATGTCCTTGAGCCGGACCCTGCTGGCCTCGTCGAGAGGAGCGGCACGTACCTCTTCCAGGAGTTGCTTGATCATGCTGCCGATCCGCATGACCTTGGCGGGTTGTTCGACCATCTCCGTCACCGGGACCTCGCGCGACTCGTCATCGGCGCCGCCGACCGCCTTCCCGTCCTGTCCCAGAATCAGGACGTTCGGGGGGCTTTCCTGCGACCGTTCACTCCTCGGCATCTCCATGCCGCCATTCTCTCGCACACCTCCGTCCTCACTCGGTGTGCCCCCGTACAGGCGTGATCCACCCTGTACGGGGGCACCGCGACGGTATGGGCGGCCGGCTAGCCCGCCGCCCGCCGTGCCAGCGCGCCGCTGGAGCGGGTGACCAGCGCGGCCAGCAGCGCCGCGCCCAGCGGCACCACGATCAGCAGCCCGGCGAGGGTCTCCCAGGGCACCACGATGGGCACGTACGGCACGTTCGTCGCCTCGTAGCCCCGGTCGACGCCGGCCTGGTAGAGCCGTTCCAACTCCCGCCGCTGGGCGAGCCGCAGACCGACCGCGGGCAGCATTCCGGCCGCCGAGCCCAGGATCACGCCCATCAGGGCGACCACCCCGCACTGGAAGCCGCTGAGCATGCGCCGCACCCGCGGCGGGGCGCCGACCGCGGCCAGGGTCTTCAGGTCGGCCTCGGCGTCGGCCTGGGCGAGTCCGGTGGCGATGCCCGCCGCTCCGATGGTGACCAGGCCCGCGAAGACGGTGAGGGCGAGCAGGGCCAGGTCGTTGCTGCCCTGGTACCCGGCCTCGATGCGGACGTACGCGTCCGCGCCCATCCGGTCGAGCTCGCCGTCCAGCCCCTGCCGCTGTTCGGTCGTGGCCGATCCGTCGAGGGCGAAGTAGGAACCGGACGGCGCGGTGGCCAGTCCGGCCGCCTTGGCGGCCCCGGCCGGCAGGACCAGCCGAAGGCCCCAGCCCTCGGCGTTGTCGGGGGCCTGGTGCACGGCGAACACCTTGTCCTCGCCGGGCGGGTCCTGCTGGCGCATGGCGGCGGTGCCGGCGGCCTCCACGTCGGTGATGACGCGGAGCGTGACCTTGCCGTCCTGGACGTTGCGCTTGTCGAAGGAGACCGGCTTGCCCGCCTTGAGAGCGGCGACGGTGCCCGGGTCGGTGACGGCCAGCGTCGTGAACAGCTTCTCGTCGGCGACCACGATGCCGTGCTGGGCGCCGTACCGGTCCTGCTCGCAACGCCAGTCCCGGCGCAGTTCCTTCGCCTGCGCCTCGGTGAAGGAGCCGGGGCCGTTCTCGGCCTCGAAGAGCGGGCAGCGTTGTTCCTTGGGCGTGATGATCTCGACCCGGCCGCAGCCGGTGTCCGAGGAGCGCTCGTCGCAGACGGGCTTGCCGACGACCAGCCGGTCCACGTCGGCCCGCACGGCGAGCGGGAGTTGCTTCGCGAGGACTTCGCGCAGGGCCGGCAGCTCCTTGTAGGCGCCGTCCTCGGCATTGAGCACCCCGGTGCCGTGCGGGAGGTCGGCCACGTACTCGTGTCGGCTCTGGAGGTCGCTGCTGTGCTCGTACGTGGCCACCGCGACGGTGCCGGCGACGGCGGCCAGTACGGCGGCCACGGCGGGCGCCGTACGCCCGCGGTTGCGCACGGCGTCGCGCAGCGCGAGCCGCGGCGACAGCGGCAGCCAGCGCCCGAGGCGCCCGAACAGGCCGACCAGCATCGGGGTGAGGGCGACGATGCCGAGCTCGGCGATGGCGCTGCCGCCCGCGACGATGGTGGAGCCCATTGCCGACGCCGTGCCGTAGAGCGCGATCGCGGCGCCGACGCAGACGGCGACCAGCCCGACCAGGGGCAGGACCCGGTTGGAGTGGCGGACCCCGCGGCGGCCGGTCAGCGAGGCGAGCACGGTCTGGCGCGAGGCGGTGACGGCCGGCACGATCGCCGCCAGCAGGCCGGTCAGTACGGCGAGCAGCGCGATGCCGAGCAGCTCCAGGGGGCGGAAGTCCAGGTGGCCGAAGCGGTTGCCGAGCTGGTTCTCCAGCACCGGCCGCAGTCCGATGGTGAGGGCGACGCCGACGGCGGTGCCGCAGACGGCGGCCGCGGCGCCGATGACCAGGCCGCCGGAGAGCACGATGGACCGGATGTGGCGGCGGTCGCCGCCGTTGGAGCCGACCAGGCCGAGCTGGCGGCGCGAGCGCCGGGCGCCCACGGCGAAGGCGGGGCCGGCCAGCAGGCAGATCTCCAGCATGGCGAGGCCCACGACGGTGGCCACTATGGCCATTTCGATGGCCGTGTTGCTGCCGCTGTACTCGAACTGCCTCTTGTCTTCCTGCTGGTAGAGCGGCACATCGGCGTCGGCGGGCGGGTCGAGGGTGACGGCGCGGGAGGTGACGAGCACGCCCTTGGTGTTGGCCTCCTTGACCATGTTCCACGTGAAACCATCGCCGCCGACCTTCACCAGGTACGCGTCACGGGCACCTACCCCGCGGGCTTCGGCGGCCTGCAAGGCCTGGTCGAGCGGTGCGAGCAGGGTCCCGGGCGGGGCGAGGATCTCCGGCTTCTTGAGCTCGGAGGGCAGCTCGTACGCGCCCACGATCTTGTACGAGGAGGCCGAGTGGCGCGGAGTGACCGAAGAACCGACGAAGAAGCCGGAGTGCTCCAGGAAGGCGGTGGTGGCGATGACCTCGCCCGCCGCCTGCGGCAGCCGGCCGCGGTCGAGGGTGAGCAGGCCCGCCACCAGCGGACTGTTGGTGTCCAGTTCGCGCAGATCGGTGTCCAGCAGCCCGTGGGTGGTGCGCACCTTGGCGTTGCCGAAGCTGTCCTTGACGGACTGGGCGCCGGCCGGGACGGCCGACAGGAGCACCTGCGGGCTCTCGTCCTTCGGCCCCTTGGAGGGGGTGTGGGCGTCGTAGCCGCCGACCGGTGCGTAGCTGGCGCCGGACGGCTGCTGGTAGATGGGCAAGCCCATGCCAGAGAGGCTCAACTCGGCGTCGGCGGTGCCGAGCTTGCGCGCCAGCGTCTGCTCGGCGGACAGTTCGGCGCTGCGCAGCGTGAGATCGGCGGCGCTCACGCCGACGATGGGCAGGGCGATCATCGCGAGGACGAGGGCGCTGCGGCCCTTGGCCCGCCAGGCGTCGCGGCGGGCGATCCGGACCGCCGCGACCCAGGAGTGGTACCAGCCTTGGAGCGAGGAGGTCACTGGCCGGCCGCCTGCCCCGAGAGCAGGGAGTCGGCGCCGCTGCGCAGCGTCTCATCCACCACGCTGCCGTCGCGCAGGAAGACCACACGGTCCGCCCAGGCGGCGAAACGCGGCTCGTGCGTCACGAGGACCCCGGCCGCGCCCGCGTCGCAGCGGGAGCGCAGCAGGGCGAGGACGGACTCGCCGGTCTCGGAGTCGAGGGCGCCCGTGGGTTCGTCGGCGAGCACCAGGCGGCGGTCGCCGACGAGGGCGCGGGCGATGGCCACGCGTTGCTGCTGGCCGCCGGACATCTCGTCGGGGAAGCGGTCGGCGAGCTGCCCGAGGCCCATCTCCTCCAGCGCGGCGAGCGCGCTGGCGCGGGCCTTGCGGGCGGAGGTGCCGTCGAGTTCGCGGGGCAGGGCCACGTTCTCCGCGGCGGTGAGGGCCGGGATCAGGTTGTAGTCCTGGAAGACGTACCCGATGCTGCGCCGGCGCAGGGCCGCCAGCTCCTTGCGGCTCGCCGCGGTGATGTCGGTTCCCTCCACGATCACCCGTCCGCTGGTGGGGGTGTCGAGTCCGCCGGCGAGGGTGAGCAGCGTGGACTTGCCGGAGCCGGAGGGGCCCATGACGGCGACGAGTTCGCCGGGGAAGACGGAGAGGTCGATGCCGCGCAGGGCGTGTACCTCGGTGGCGCCGCTGCCGTGTGTGCGGACGAGCTGGTCCAATTGCAGTACGGGCCGCTCGGGCTGGTGCTGGTCGGGCATGAAGGGTCCCCCCTGGAACGGTGGTTCAGCCCCGCCGCGAGCGGGCGGTACGGGGCCGGGTGTCGGAGATCGGGGCCGGGGCCGGAGCCGGGCCGGCGGCCGGGCCGGGGGCCGCTGTCGCGGCCGGGCCGGCGTCGGCTCGGGTTTCGGCGGCCTGGGACGGCTCGGGCGGTACGGCTTGCCGCTCGGCCGGCAGGGAGAGCCGCACGAGCCGGGCTTCGCAGTGGTCGAGCCAGCGGGCCTCGGCCTCGGTCTGGAAGATCAGCTGCTCCAGGACCAGGAGCCAGGCCACGTCGTCGCGTTCGCGGGACTGTCCGCTCTCGACCGCGTTGAGCGCCTGGGCCTTGAGCCGGGTGTAGTCCTGCATGGCGCGGATGGTGGCGTGCCGCTGGGACTGGATGACGGCGCGGATGTCCACGCCGGGGGCGCCCACGGCCATGGCGAGCTTGATGGCCAGCTCGTCACGGGGAGGGTGGGCGCGGTCCACGGGGCGCTCGTACCAGCCGCGCAGTTCGGCGCGTCCCGTGTCGGTGATGGCGTAGAGGGTGTGCCCGGCGGCGTCCTCGCCGCCGGGGGCGACGAGGCCGTCGCGCTCCAGGCGGGCCAGTGTGGTGTACACCTGCCCGACGTTGAGCGGCCAGGTGGAGCCGGTGCGGGATTCGAATTCGGTGCGCAACTGGGAGCCGTACCGAGGACCCCGTTCCAGCAGGGCGAGAAGGCCGTGACGGATCGACATACTGAGTATGTATACCGAGTATGCCCCCTACCCACAACCCTCCTGGCCTGGCCTCCATGCGGCGGAGCGGGCTTTCGGATCGGGCCGGCGTTGAGAGCTAGAGGCCCCTGCGCAGGCGCATGCCGAGGTAGCCGAGGCCCACGCCCATCAGGGCGAAGCCGGTGCCCAGGGGGAGTATGTGCGCCGCCAGGTCGGCGGCCCGGTCGTTGGGCTCCGTACCGATCGCGGTGACCGTGCCGGGCGGCGGGCTCGGCGTGGCGGCGGATGCCGTGGCGGCGGGTGGCGTGGCGGCGGGTGGCGTCGCGAGGGGTGGCGGGGTGGCGGGCGGCGGTGCGGCGGGCTCGGTGCGCGGGCGCACCGGCAGGGGCCGGGCTGCGGTCACCATCTCCTGGTTCGCCGGCGCGGCCGCGGGCCGTCCGGGCCGCTCCCGCCCGACCCCGGCCGCGCTGCCGGCGAGCCGGTCCTCGACCTCTCGCGGCAGTTCCCCGGCCGCCTCCGGCAGGTGTTCGACGGCCGGTGGCGCGGGGGCCGCGGGCGCGGCAGCGGCGGCGGCAGCGGCGGCGGCAGCGGCGGCGTGGGCGAGGCGGGTGCCGAGGGGTGACACCGCGTACGCCGGGGCCGCCACCGTCAACGCGGCGGCGACCGGGGCCGTGGCCGTCAGCGCGGCGCAGACCAGGGCGGCGCAGGCCAAGGCGGCGGAGGAGGCCGGGGCCGCGGCGGCCGGGGCGGCGCGGAACAGCCGGCGGGGCGGGCGGGGCGGGCGGGGCGAGCGGGGCGGGCGGGGCGGGCGGAAGCCTTGGTTCACGAGAGCCTCTCCCGTCCCGAGCGACCGAGATGTCTCGCTCAGATTTACATGACGGGATAAAAGCGGCATCCCGGGCGCCCCATCGGGGTGCCCGCCTTTGAATCAGGGTCCTTCTTTTGACGCAGACACCGTCAGGACGGATTGCCCGTCGACACGGTCAGCGTGTACTCCGTGCCCTCTTTGTCGATCTTGGCGTCCGGCGCCGGGTTCTGCTCCAGCACGGTGTCCTGGCCGTAGACCGCCTCGTCCTTCCACACGATGTCGTACTTGCCGCCCGAGGCCTGGATGCAGGCCTTCACGGAGAGCAGGTTCTTGTAGCGCAGGTCCGGCGCCACGTACTTGCCCGCGTCGCTGTGGTGCTTCCTCGGCTCCTTGCACTTGGCCGGGTCGATCGTGCGCGAGGTGTCCGGCCCCTTGTGACCGGCCTGGGCCGAACCGGACGCGGAGGCGCCCGGCGACGCCGTACCGCCCTTGCCCTCGTCCTTGCCCTTGTTGTCGTCGTTCATCGAGAGCGCCGCGATGAGTCCGCCGATGGCGATCAGCGCCACCGCGATCGCGCCCGCGACCACCGGCATGTTCCGCTTGGAGCCGGCTCCGCCCGCGCCCGGTCCGCTGTGCGTGGTGGACGTCGGCGACATCGTGTACGGCGGCGGGGTCTGCGGCGCGTACTGCTGCGGCGGAGGCGTGTGCGGGGCGTGCTGCTGCGGCGGGTAGGCGTAGCCGCCCTGCGCGTGCGACTGCGGCGCGGGCGTCGGCGCGTACGGGGAGGGCGTCGGGGTGTGCGGCGCCTGGTAGGGCTGCTGCAGCGAATGCGGCGGCGGTGACTGGAAGCCGGAGTCCACGGGCGGGAAGACGGCCGACCCGACGCCCGCGCCGCTGCTCACCGGTCCCTGGCCCTGCACGATGACCGGCGCCCCGGCCTGGCCGGCCGACAGCACCCGCAGCACCTCGTCGCGCATGGCCGCGGCCGTGGGGAAGCGCTCGTTCGGGTTCTTTCGCAGGGCGCGCAGCACCAGCGCGTCCATCGCCGGGGTCACCGACCGGTTGATGGTGGACGGAGCGACCGGCTCCTCCTGTACGTGCGCGTACGCGATCGCCAGCGGCGAGTCGGCGTCGAAGGGGATCCGGCCCGCCAGCAGCTGGAAGAGCATGATGCCGACCGAGTACAGGTCCGAGCGGGCGTCGACCCCGCGCCCCAGCGCCTGTTCGGGCGACAGGTACTGGGGGGTGCCGACGACCATGCCGGTCTGCGTCATCGAGGTGACCCCCGACTGCATGGCCCGGGCGATGCCGAAGTCCATCACCTTGACCACGCCGCGCTTGGTCATCATGACGTTGCCGGGCTTGATGTCGCGGTGGACCAGGCCCATCTCGTGGCTGGTCTCCAGGGCGGCCAGCACGTCGGCCGTCACCTTCAGCGCCTTGTCGGCCGGCATCGCCCCGTGCTGGGTGATGTCCGCCTGGAGCACGGAGCCGAGCGGCTGTCCCTCCACGTACTCCATGACGATGTACGGCATGACCGCGCCGGCGAGCTCGCCCTCGCCCGTATCGAATACCGAGACGATGTTCGTGTGCGACAGTTTGGCTACAGCCTGCGCCTCGCGGCGGAACCGCTCCCGGAAGGACTGCTCGCGGCCGAGTTCGCTGTGCAGCGTCTTGATGGCGACCTGCCGGTCGAGCGCCGAGTCGTACGCCAGGTAGACGGACGCCATGCCGCCCTCACCCAGCAAGTCCCTTAGCTGGTAACGGCCACCGGCCAGAGAGCCGCCCGCGTACTGGCCCTGAGTGCCGTCCTGGCTCATGACTGTTGCTTCCCCTCGGGATGTGTCCCTACGCCTCTGGCTGAGCGCATGTGGCGCCCAGTCTGCCGGAGGGCAAGCACACGTCAAGCCAGGTGCCCTTTCCGTAACCACGGGGCCACCGGCTGCTGCGCTCCGAACGGTGACCGGTTCCGAGGCTGTAGCGTTCATTGGAGCACTGAGAAGAGGACTACCGCTGAGCGGCGGCCGAGAGAGACGACGGCGAGGACTGATGGCACCCGAACCCGAGGGAAACGGCGCCGGGATGACCGATGGTCCTGAGCACTGGGGCGCCGGCGGCCTGGTGGGAGACGGCCGTTACCGGCTGACCCATCGCCTGGGCCGTGGCGGCATGGCGGAGGTGTTCGCCGCCGAGGACGTACGGCTGGGCCGCACCGTCGCCGTGAAGCTGCTGCGCGCCGACCTGGCCGAAGACCCGGTCTCCAAGGCCCGCTTCACGCGCGAGGCCCAGTCGGTCGCCGGGCTCAACCACCATGCCGTCGTCGCCGTGTACGACTCGGGCGAGGACCGGGTCGGCCCGACCACCGTGCCGTACATCGTGATGGAGCTGGTCGAGGGCCGCACCATCCGCGAACTGCTGCTCAGCGCCGAGGCCCCGGGGCCCGAGCAGGCGCTCATCATCACCTCGGGCGTGCTGGAAGCCCTCGCGTACTCCCACCAGCACGGCATCGTGCACCGCGACATCAAGCCCGCGAACGTCATCATCACCGAATCGGGCGCGGTGAAGGTCATGGACTTCGGCATCGCCCGCGCGCTGCACGGCGTGCAGTCGACGATGACCCAGACCGGCATGGTGATGGGCACCCCGCAGTACCTGTCGCCCGAGCAGGCCCTCGGCAAGGCCGTGGACCACCGCTCCGACCTGTACGCGACCGGCTGCCTGCTGTACGAACTCCTCGCGCTGCGGCCCCCCTTCACGGGCGAGACCCCGCTGTCGGTGGTCTACCAGCACGTGCAGGACGCCCCGGTGCCGCCCTCGCAGCTGCCGGAGGGCCAGCACATCCCCAAGGAGCTCGACGGCCTGGTCATGCGCTCGCTCGCCAAGGATCCGGACGACCGGTTCCAGAGCGCCGAGGAGATGCGCGGGCTGGTCCAGTACGCGCTCCAGATGCTGCACGACCACGGGCCGAACACCGGCACCTGGAACACCGGCCCCGTCACGATGGCCCTGCCGCACGGGGCGCCGGGTGCCAGCACCTCCGCGATGCCCGTGGGCGGGACCGGCGGGCAGCAGAAGTACGCCGCGCACGCCTCGACCTCGCAGTTCCAGCAGCCGATGGTGCCGCCGCTGAACCCGGACGACGGCTCGGCCTTCCCCGGCCGCCCGGGCCGCGGTGGCCCGGGCGGCTACGACGGCTATGACGGGTACGAGGACCGCGGCGGCGCCGGCCGCTGGAAGCTGTGGCTGTTCGCGGTGCTCGCGGTCATCGCGGTCGCGGGCGGTGTGGCGTTCGCCGTCAACAGCGTCGGAAACAAGGACAAGGACAAGGACACGAAGACCCCGGGCGGTGTCACCCAGAGCGCGTCCAGCGGGCAGCCGAGTTCCCAGGGCGCCGGGGAGGCGACGCCGGGCCGCCAGAGCCCGGCCGACACCCCCTCGTACACCGAACCCTCGTTCATCCCTCCCCGGACCAAGGCGCCGACCTACAGCACGTCGGTCTCCCCCTCGCCGTCGGCGTCCTCGTCGCCGTCGCCCTCGAAGTCCGCGTCGCAGTCGGCCTCGGCGTCGCCGTCCAAGCCGGCGCCGACCAAGTCGCAGTCGGCCTCGCCCCCGCCCACGGGGGACGGCAACGGCAACAACGACGGATGACCCGCAACGACGACGAGTGACCCGCGGGACCGGACCTCTGACTCAGGTCGCTAGCGCTTCTCCGCCTGCAGGCGGGCCACATACGCGGCGGCCTGGGAGCGGCGCTCCATGCCGAGCTTGGACAGCAGGCTGGATACGTAGTTCTTGATGGTCTTCTCGGCCAGGTGCAGCCGCTCACCGATGACGCGGTTGGTCAGGCCCTCGCCGATCAGGTCGAGGATCTTCCGCTCCTGATCGGTGAGGTGGGAGAGGCGGTCGTCCTCCTTGCCGTTCTTGCCGTCGCGCAGCCGCTCCAGCACCCGGGCGGTGGCGACCGGGTCCAGCAGGGACTTGCCGGCCGCGACGTCCCGTACGGCGCTGATCAGCTCATTGCCACGGATCGCCTTGAGGACGTAGCCCGAGGCGCCGGCCATGATCGCGTCGAAGAGCGCCTCGTCGTCGGCGAAGGAGGTCAGCATCAGGCATTTGATGTCCTCGTTCTCGGAGCGCACCTCGCGGCAGACCTCCACGCCGCTGCCGTCCGGCAGGCGGACGTCGAGGACGGCCACGTCCGGGCGGGTGGCGGGGATGCGGACCAGCGCGTCGGCGGCCGTACCGGCCTCGCCGACGATCACGATGTCCTCTTCGACCGACAACAGCTCATGAACGCCCCGACGTACCACTTCGTGGTCGTCCAGGAGGAATACCTTGATTTTTCCGTCTTCGGGCACGAAGTCAGTTTCACACACCGACCCCTTCCCTGAAGGGGTTACCCGGGATAACGTGCCGTTGTTCCGGCCCCCTGCAAGGCTGTGACCAGTGCTTGTTCCCGTTTCCATGGATTTACTTGGTAATCCAAGCAAAATCGCAGGTCAAACGGGGTTTCGCAGTTATGCGGCGCACTGGGTAACGTGCATAGCGCAGGGCACTCGCCGGGGCACCTGTCACGCCTGAATCCCGTACGCGACGCACCCACCCCGTGCGCGGGTACAGATGCAGGTGAGCCGCACTGGACCCCGGAGAACCCGGGTGCCGGACCGACGGAGGAGCACACGTGACCGTGGAGAGCACTGCCGCGCGCAAGCCGCGACGCAGCAGCGGCACCAAGCGGGCCGCAGGCGCCGCGAGCGCCCGCAAGACCCCCGCTGCCACCGCGCAGACGCAGGACGTCGAACCTCAGCTCGTACAGCTGCTGACGCCCGAAGGGGACCGGGTCGAAAGCGCGGAGAACGCGGAATTCGCACCCTTCGTCGCCGACATCACCACCGACGACCTGCGCGGCCTGTACCGCGACATGGTCATGACGCGCCGCTTCGACGCCGAGGCGACCGCCCTGCAGCGCCAGGGGGAGCTGGGCCTGTGGGCCTCGCTCCTCGGCCAGGAGGCCGCCCAGATCGGCTCCGGCCGGGCGCTGGAGGACGAGGACTACGTCTTCCCGACGTACCGCGAGCACGGCGTGGCCTGGTGCCGCGGCGTCGACCCGACGAACCTGCTCGGCATGTTCCGCGGTGTCAACCACGGCGGCTGGGACCCGAACACCAACAACTTCCACCTCTACACCATCGTCATCGGCTCGCAGACGCTCCACGCGACCGGTTACGCGATGGGTGTGGCCAAGGACGGCGCCGACTCGGCCGTCATCGCCTACTTCGGCGACGGCGCGTCCAGCCAGGGCGACGTCGCCGAGGCGTTCACCTTCTCGGCCGTCTACAACTCTCCCGTGGTGTTCTTCTGCCAGAACAACCAGTGGGCGATCTCCGAGCCCACCGAGCGCCAGATGCGCGTGCCGCTCTACCAGCGCGCGCAGGGCTTCGGCTTCCCGGGCGTCCGCGTCGACGGCAATGACGTGCTCGCCTGCCTGGCCGTGACCCGCTGGGCGCTGGACCGGGCGCGGCGCGGCGAGGGCCCGACGCTGGTCGAAGCCTTCACGTACCGCATGGGCGCGCACACCACCTCCGACGACCCCACCAAGTACCGGCGGGACGAGGAGACGGCGGCCTGGGAGGCGAAGGACCCGATCCTGCGCCTGAAGGCCCACCTGCTGGCCACCGGAGGCGCCGACGAGGCGTTCTTCGCGGAGCTGGAGGCGGAGAGCGAGGCCATGGGCAAGCGGGTGCGCGAGGCCGTACGGGCCATGCCCGACCCGGACACCATGGCGATCTTCGAGAACGTCTACGCGGACGGGCACGCGCTCGTCGACGAGGAACGCGCCCAGTTCGCGGCCTACCTCGCGTCCTTCGAGGGTGGGGAGTGACCACCATGGCCATCGAGAAGCTGTCGATCGCGAAGGCGCTCAACGAGTCGCTGCGCAAGGCCCTGGAGACGGACCCGAAGGTCCTGATCATGGGTGAGGACGTCGGCAAGCTGGGCGGTGTCTTCCGGATCACCGACGGCCTGCAGAAGGACTTCGGCGAGGAGCGGGTCATCGACACCCCGCTCGCGGAGTCCGGCATCGTCGGCACGGCGATCGGACTGGCGCTGCGCGGCTACCGCCCGGTCGTGGAGATCCAGTTCGACGGGTTCGTGTTCCCCGCCTACGACCAGATCGTCACGCAGCTCGCGAAGATGCACGCGAGAGCCCTCGGCAAGATCAAGATGCCGGTCGTCATCCGCATCCCGTACGCGGGCGGCATCGGCGCGGTCGAGCACCACAGCGAGTCCCCGGAGGCGTTGTTCGCGCACGTCCCGGGCCTGAAGGTGGTCTCGCCGAGCAATGCGTCGGACGCGTACTGGATGCTCCAGCAGGCGATCCTCAGCGACGACCCGGTGATCTTCTTCGAGCCGAAGCGGCGCTACTGGGACAAGGGCGAGGTCGATGTCGACGCCATCCCCGGTGAGCTGCACAAGGCCCGCGTGGCGCGGGAGGGCACGGACCTGACCCTGGCCGCCTACGGTCCGATGGTGAAGGTCTGCCTGGAGGCGGCCGCCGCGGCGGCCGAGGAGGGCAAGTCGGTGGAGGTCGTCGACCTGCGCTCGATGTCCCCGGTCGACTTCGACGGGCTGCAGTCGTCGGTGGAGAAGACCCGCCGGCTGGTGGTCGTCCACGAGGCGCCGGTGTTCCTGGGCGTGGGCTCGGAGATCGCCGCCCGCATCACCGAGCGGTGCTTCTACCACCTGGAGGCGCCGGTCCTGCGCGTGGGCGGTTTCCACGCCCCGTACCCGCCGGCCCGCCTGGAGGACGAGTACCTGCCGGGCCTGGACAGGGTGCTCGACGCCGTCGACCGCTCGCTGGCGTACTGAGGAGAGCCCTGTGACGATCCGCGAATTCAAAATGCCCGATGTGGGCGAGGGCCTCACCGAAGCCGAGATCCTCAAGTGGTACGTCCAGCCGGGTGACACGGTCACCGACGGCCAGGTCGTCTGCGAGGTGGAGACGGCCAAGGCCGCCGTGGAACTGCCGATCCCGTTCGACGGTGTCGTGCACGCGCTCCTCTTCGAGGAGGGCACCACGGTCGATGTCGGCCAGGTCATCATCTCGGTCCGGACGGAGGGTGGCTCCGAGGCCGCCGAAGCCCCGGTGCAGGAGGCGGCCCCGGCCGCCGCCGCCGAGGAGCCGGCCGCCCCGGAGGCGCGCCAGCCCGTCCTGGTGGGCTACGGCGTCTCCACCGCCTCCACCAAGCGCCGCCCGCGCAAGCCGGTGGCGGGCACGGCCGCGCAGAACGGCACGTACGCGGCCGCCGCTGCGGCCGCTCCCGTGGCGCCGGTGGTTCCCGCTGCCCCGGCGGCGCCGGTGGTTCCCGCGCAGCCGAACGGCAACGGCGACGGGGGCGCCGGTGAGCGGCCCCTGGCCAAGCCGCCGGTGCGCAAGCTCGCCAAGGACCTCGGCATCGACCTGGCCTCGGTGGTGCCGACCGGGGACGGCGGGATCGTGACCCGGGAGGACGTGCACGCCGCGGCGTCCGCGCGCCTCACCCCGCAGGCCGCGGCCGTACCGGCTGCGGAGGCCGCGCAGGCACCGGCCGCGCACGCACCGGCCGCGCAGGCACCGGCGGCTGCGGCTGCCGGCGTCCCGGTCGAGGGACCGCTCCGGGAGACCCGTATCCCGGTCAAGGGCGTCCGCAAGGTCACCGCCCAGGCCATGGTCGGCTCCGCCTTCACCGCGCCGCACGTCACCGAGTTCGTGACCTTCGACATCACCCGCACGATGAAGCTGGTCCAGGAGCTCAAGGCCGACCCGGATCTGGCGGGGCTGCGCGTCAACCCGCTGCTCCTGATCGCCAAGGCCGTCCTGGTGGCCGTCCGCCGCAATCCGGAGGTCAACGCGTCCTGGGACGAGGCGGCCCAGGAGATCGTGCTCAAGCACTACGTCAACCTGGGCATCGCGGCGGCCACCCCCCGCGGGCTGATCGTCCCGAACATCAAGGACGCGCACGCCAAGACCCTGCCGGAGCTGTCCGAGGCCCTGTCCTCACTGGTCGCGACGGCCCGCGAGGGCAAGACCTCCCCGGCCGACATGCAGAACGGCACCCTCACCATCACCAATGTCGGCGTCTTCGGCGTCGACACCGGTACGCCCATCCTGAACCCCGGCGAGTCCGCGATCCTCGCGGTCGGCGCGATCAAGCTCCAGCCGTGGGTGCACAAGGGCAAGGTCAAGCCCCGTCAGGTCACCACCCTGGCGCTGTCCTTCGACCACCGCCTCATCGACGGCGAGCTCGGCTCCCGCTTCCTGGCCGACATCGCGGCGGTCCTGGAACACCCCCGCCGTCTGATCACCTGGTCGTAGGGCCCGCCCCCCGCCGATGGCCGGTCTCCCTCCAGGGGACCGGCCATCGGCCGTGCGCGGCGGGTATTTTCCCTGGTCAATGCGTCATTCCATGTGATCATCCCCGGATGTTCTTCCGCGCTGCCACCGCAGATCCCGCAGATCTGGACCGCGCCGTCGCCTACCCGGCCGACGGCCAGACGGGCACTCGCTGGGACGGCGGTCGTCCGCCACCGGGGGCCGGTCAGTTCCAGGGGATGTTGCGCCACGGGCTGGCCGGGTCGGTGGTCAGTACGACATGGGCGGCGAGGGCGGTCGTGTACCAGGTGCCGAACTCCTCCTCGTCGAAGTGCAGGCACCGGCCGAGGACGTACCCGGCGGAGAACTCCTCCCACGAGCGGTAGGTCCCCCGGGCGGCCTCCCCCGCGCGCAGCACGGCCTTCTCGGCCTCCTGGACGGTGCCGTAGCGGCAGCCGACGCCCCAGCGCGCCATCTGGGAGGCCCGGCCGATGTCCCAGCCCTCCACCGAGCGGACCCAGCCGTCCGCGGGGAGCAGTCCGTCGGCCCGGAAGCGCTGCTCGTAGCGGGCGATCCGGCCGATGAGGCGTTTGACGCCGGTGATCTCGCCCTCCACTTCGGCGGTGGGGCGCGGCCGGGCGACGGTGACCCCCTCGGGGGTGAGCTGCGGTTCGGCGGAGCGTTCGGCGCTGCGGCGCAGGCTGGCTTCGGCCGCGTGCCGCCAGTGCTCGATGTCGACGGGTCCCGCGAAGTCGGAGGCGAGGACGCGGCGGACACGGAGCGCGTACTCCCAGACCGGACTGACCACCGAGGCGCTCAGGAGCTGCTCCAGGGTGGAGAGCCAGCCGCCTCGGTCGGTGATGCTCCAGCTCTTCGCGACGCGGCGGCGCTCGCGCTGGTAGCCGCGGCCGTGGTAGGCGATGGAGTTCCAGAACTCGCCGTTGGTGACGGCGAGATGGGCGCCCACGGCGAGTCCGTGGGCGATGGGCCCGTGCAGCGGGCCGCCGGTGAAGAGGGCGTGGATCTCCCCCACGGGCAGGCCGTAGGAGGGGGCGGCGTCCGCGTGCGCCCGCCAGCGGGCCAGGTCGGCAGGGGTGGTGGTGAGGTAGGCCTCGGCCGGGGAGCCCGGATTCACGGCGAGGAAGGCGGGATCGTCGGCGGCCCAGACCTTGCTGAACCAGCCCAGGCTGCGTCCCTCGAAGACCGTCTCGGGGGTGGGCGCGGGCAGCATGCCGGCGGTGTGGACGACGAGCACGCGGTCCGGGGTGGCGTGGAAGAAGACCGAGTCCGGATGCGCGTCGGACTGGGCGCGGCGCTGCGCGATGTACAGCGGTACGCGGGCGAGTACATCGAGGTACGCGGCCCAGTCGCCGGCGGTCTTGGCCTCGTACAGCTCTCTCTCGATGACGCTCGGCGCGGTCCAGGTCCCCATACGGGGACCCTATACGGGCGCTCCGACGGCCAGTTCGGCCCATACGGTCTTCCCGACGACCCGGTCCCTGACGCCCCACTCCCGCGCGATGGCGCCGACGATGTGCAGCCCCCGCCCGAACCGGTCCCCGGCCGCCGCGACCCTCGGCTGGGGCCACCGCTCCCCTTTCGGATCGGTGACCTCGATGCGCAGCGCCGCGCCCGTGAGCCGCAGCTCGACCCGCAGGTACCGGTCGGCGACCGTCCCGTGCAGAAGCGCGTTGGTGGCCAACTCGCTGGTCAGCAGAGCCACATCGGCGGCGAGCTGCGGCTGCCCCCAGGCCACGGCGAGCCATGCGGCGCGTTTGCGGGCGGCGGGTACGGAGTCCTGCCGGGGCGGGTAGTTCCGTACGTCGTACCGCGTGAGCTCATCCATGGCGTGCACCTCCGATAGGGGCGGTGGCATGCCGGTGCCGTACGGGCAGCCCGGTGCGCTTCCGCCAACTGACACTGCCCGGTGAGCAGTTCGTCACCGACGGTAGGGGTCCATTGACTCGGGAGGCAAGTGAAACGGGGAATATCTTCCCCGTACGAGTTACGGGTGTGTACGTCCGGTCGCGCGGGCGAGAGACTGGGCCGGTGAACCGTGGAACACGTGAAGGCCAGGGAAACCGGACGTCGACGGTGCTGGGGCGCAGGCTGGGCGGCGAGCTGAGCAGGTTGCGCACGGCGGCGGGGAAAACCCAGCTCCAGGCGGCGCAGGTCATCAGCGCCACCTCGACGAAGATCGTGAAGATGGAGAGCGGCTGGGTGCCCATGCGGGACCCGGACATCCGCGTGCTGTGCGAGTTCTACGGCGCGACGGACGCCAAGTTCGTCAGCGGCCTGCTCGATCTGGCCCGGCTGGACCGTGACCGCCGCAAGGCGAAGGGCTGGTGGCAGCAGATCCCCACCGTGGGCAATCTGGCGGAGTACGTCGCGATGGAGGATGTCGCCACCCGAATCCGTGCCTGGCAACTTGCCCTGATCCCAGGGTTGCTCCAGTCGCCCGATTACATCCGCGCACTGGGCGTCGGCTCCGACTCGTGGACGCACCCGGATGAGATCGAGGAGATGGTGACGACCCGGACCAAGCGGCAGGCGCGGCTGTGGGGCGACAAGCCGCTGGAGTTTCATGCCGTGATCTGGGAGGCGGCCCTCCGCCAGGAGATCGGGGGTCGCGAGGTCATGCGGTCACAGCTCAACCATCTGGTAGAGATGGCCGAGTTGCCCAACGTGCACGTCCAGGTATTGCCGTTCCGTGCGGGCGCGCACCACGGCGTCGCGGGTGCGTTCAACATTGTGTCGTTCGCCGAACCGGGGGCCGTGGACGTCGGCTATTCGGAAGGGATCGCCTCTACTGTGTGGGTGGAGGGAGCGGAAGGGAACGAGGCGTACGTCAGGTCATTCGATCGCGTGTCCCGCATGAGCCTTGCGCCCCGCGACTCCGTGAACCTGATCGATGCCATCAGTAAGGGTATGCAGCCATGACCGAGTTCCAGTTCGTGAAGTCCAGCTACAGCAACGTCACGAACGACACGGAGTGCGTGGAGGTGGCCACCAACGTGGCCGGGACCGTCGCGCTGCGCGACAGCAAGCGGAGCGACGGGCCGGTCATCCGGATCACCGCCACCGCCTGGGCGGCCTTCGCGGCGACCCGGTGAGCAGGCTCGGCGGGTACTGCTTACGCGACCACCTCTGGACCGGAGGCATGACCGTGGAGGGGACCACCCCGGGCCAGATGGCGGCGTACGAGCCGGTCTACAAGGCATAGGGCCCCGGTGGCCCCGGTGGCCCCGGTGTCCGCTCGGACGGCGGGGCGCGGCACGCCTCCCCGTGCCTCCGCGCGACCTTGTGGACTCCCTTGACCGGCTCCGGGGGCCGGGGGACGATCGCGGGGCTCGCGTTCGGACGGTTGCAGCTGGGGGGCCGGGATGCCGGAGGAGCACGTGCGGTCGGCGGGGGAGCTGCGGGCGCGGCTCGTGGCGTGCTGGGCACGGTGGTCGGTCCTCGAACACCTCGCCGACGCGGAGCCCGTGCCGCGGCCCTCGCTCGGTCTGGAGCCGGGGGCGTCGCTGGCGGCCGGGTCGAGCACTGGTGGCGCGGCAACGCGAGCGGCTCGGCCTGGCGGCGCGGCGCGGTCTTCGGACCCGATGTACGGGCGGTCACCGGGATGCTCCAGAGCAGCTTCGGCTTCAACCTGGAAGTCGTCGTCCTGCGCACCGACCGCCGCCTCCAGCACTACTGGCGGGACGGCGCGGGCTGGCACGAGGGGCCGGTCATCGGCCCCGTCGCGCCCCTGGGCCCGACCCGCCCGACCGGCCCGACCGGCCTCATCGAGCCCGCCCGCCCGGCCGGCGCCCTCGGGCGCGTCGGGCGGGGCGGGCCCGCGTCACCGTGAACGTCACCGTCACCGTGACCCGCGCGGCCTGAGCGCGATGTGCTGTACGGATTCCAGCGGTCCGCGCTCGAAGCGGCGCAGCCAGAGCCAGGAGCCGGCCGCCAGGGCCAGGCTCACGGCGGCCCACAGGCCCATCACCCACCACGGGTCGGCGGCGGTGCCGACCAGGCGGACGGTCAGGCCGAGCCCGAAGCCGTAGCAGACCAGCATGCAGAGCACGTTCTGCGCGACGTAGCAGGACAGGGCGGCGCGGCCGACCGATCCGAGGGCCGTGACCACCGGCCGGGGGACCCACAGCCGGTCGAGGGCGATACCGATCAGGCCGATGTAGCCCACGGCGAGCAGCGGCGCGGCTCCGTAGCGGCCCAGGATGAAGAAGTCGGCGCCGCCGAGGGCCGTCGCGGCATTGAGCGGCAGCCCGAGGCCGATCCCCCAGGCGGCCATCCGGGCCCGCAGCCGGTGGCCCTCGCCGGTCGCGGTGAAGGCACCCGCGCGGTGGAGCCGGACGCCGAGCAGGAAGAGGAAGACGAGCAGCCCGAAGGAGAAGACCGGCTCGATGCGCATGGCGAGGAACTGGTCGGCCCGGAAGGCGATCTGGGCCCCGTAGCCGCCGTGGGCGTACAGCTCGACGCCCGCTTCGTCCGGGGGCTCCGAAGCCGTGTCGGACGAGCTCAGCGCACCGAGCGTCACCAGGCCGACCAGGGCGAGGTGTACGGCGGCGGCCGTCCACATCGCGCGCCGCCGGACCTTCTCCGAGCGGGCCAGCAGCCAGGCGACGAGGAGCGCGGTGACGGCGTAGCCCATCAGCACGTCCCAGGCAAAGACCAGGAAGAAGTGGACGGTGCCTTCCACGAACAGGAAGGCGGCGCGCCGCCAGTAGCGACCGGGCCAGGGGTTGCCGCGGCGCGCGGCGGAGTCGTACTGGATGGCCAGGCCCACCCCGAACAGGACCGTCAGCAGGGCCAGGAACTTGCCGTCCGCGAGGAAGCGGAAGACGAATTCGGCGGTGGTCGCTGGGGAGGGGTCGGCGAGGGGGTCCGGGATGTCGAGCCCGCCCTGGAGCACGCTCCACTCGGAGCCCGGGGTGGCGAAGATCCAGACGTTGGTCATGAGCGTGCCGAGGATGGCGGCGCCGCGCAGGACGTCGAGGAGGGGGAGGCGGGCCGCCTTCGCGGTCCCGGTCGGGGTGAGCAGGGTTTCGGCCATGACTTCAGGGTCCCGGCGGGCGGGCGGGAGCACGTCGTGCGCGTGGACGAACGCCCGGTACATCCTTCGGTGCAGTGGCGGGCCGTGCTGCTCCCACCCACCGGGCCGCGGTGCTGCCGCCCCGGGGCCGCGGTGCTCCCACGCCCCGGGCGCCGCCCGCGAAGGGCGGTGTCCCGGACCGTGCGCCGCAGGCCGGTGTTCCGCATCCTGGACGGGCTCCGGGCTTGCACCCCTGTTGTATCTATGCTGTGCGCATGCCAGCCCCGACCAGTACCGTGACCGCCGCCGACCGCGTCTACCGGCACGTCAAACAAGGCGTCCTCGACCGCCGCTACGAAGGCGGCGTCCTGCTCACCGAGGGCGAACTCGCCGATGCCGTGGGCGTGTCCCGGACGCCGGTCCGCGAGGCGCTGCTGCGGCTGGAGACGGAGGGGCTGCTGAAGCTGTACCCGAAGAAGGGCGCGCTGGTCCTGGCGGTCTCCGCGCAGGAGATCACCGACGTACTCGAAACCCGGCTGCTGGTCGAGGAGTTCACCGTACGCAGAGCCGTGCCCGCGCCACCCGGCCTGCTGGAGCGGCTCGCCGCCCTGGTCGAGGAACAGCGCGGGCACGCCGCCGCGGGCGACCTCGCCGCGATGATGGCCGCCGACCGCCAGTTCCACGCCGAGATCGTGCGCAGCGCCGGCAACCAGATCCTGTGCCGGCTCTACGACCAGCTCCGCGACCGCCAGCTGCGGATGGGCGTGGCCCTGCTGCACTCCCACCCCGACCGGGCGGAGCGGACGCTGGCCGAGCACGCCGAGATCCTGGAGGCGCTGCGGGCGGGTGACGCGGAGACGGCGGCCGCGGCGGTGCGCGGGCACATCGGGCGGGTCGAGGCGCTCGTACGGGGGCCGGGCCGGTGACCGGACCCGTGCCCCAACCCGTCACCGCGACCGGGACCACACCCGCGACCGCGCCCGCGGCCACACCGGTCACCGCGGCCACACCGGTCACCGCGGTCACACCCGTCACCACGACCACGCCCGTCACCGCGCCCGGGACCGGGACCACACCCGCGCCGACCCCCGTGGCCAAGGACCCGCCGGGCGGCCGGAAAGCCGTCGCCGTCTGGGGGATCGGCGTCGCCGTCTACTTCGTGGCGGTGATCTTCCGTACCAGCCTGGGCGTGGCCGGGCTCGACGCCGCCGACCGCTTCCACGTCAACGCCTCGGCGCTGGCGACGTTCTCACTGCTCCAGCTCCTGGTGTACGCGGGAATGCAGATCCCCGTGGGGCTGATGGTGGACCGGCTCGGCACCAAGAAGGTGTTGACGCTGGGAGCGGTGCTCTTCACCGCCGGGCAGCTCGGCTTCGCGCTCTCCCCCTCGTACGGGATGGCCCTCGCCGCGCGCGCCCTGCTGGGCTGCGGCGACGCGCTGACCTTCATCTCGGTGCTGCGGCTGGGCACACGCTGGTTCCCGGCCCGCCAGGGGCCGTTGATGGCCCAGCTCGCCGGGCTGGTCGGCATGGCGGGCAACCTCGTCTCCACGCTGGTGCTGGCGCCGGTCCTGCACGGGGTCGGCTGGGTACCGGCCTTCGCGGGCAGCGCGGTGGCGGGGCTGATCGTCCTCGTACCGCTGACGCTGTTCCTGCGGGACCACCCCGAGGGCTACGCACCCGCGCCCACGGCGCACGGGGGCGGGGCGGGGGGCTTCGTACGCCGCCAGATCGCCGAGTCCTGGCGGGAACCGGGGACCCGCCTCGGCCTGTGGGTCCACTTCACGACGCAGTTCCCGGCCATGGTGTTCCTGCTGCTGTGGGGGATGCCGTTCCTGGTGGAGGCGCAGGGGCTGTCCCGCGCCACGGCGGGCGGACTGCTCACGCTGGTCGTCGCCTCGAACATGGCCCTCGGGCTGGTCTACGGCCAGATCATCGGCCGCCGGCAGTCGTCGCGGATCCCGCTGGCCCTGGGCACGGTCGGGCTGACGGCCCTGCTGTGGGCCGCGGTCCTCGTCTACCCGGGCGACCGGGCGCCGATGTGGCTGCTGGTCGCGCTGTGCCTGGTCCTCGGGAGCTGCGGTCCGGCGTCGATGATCGGCTTTGACTTCGCGCGCCCGGCGAATCCGGCGGAGCGGCAGGGCACGGCGTCCGGGATCACCAACATGGGCGGCTTCATCGCGTCGATGACCACGCTGCTGGCGGTGGGCGTACTGCTGGACGCCACCGGCGACGACTACCGCATCGCGTTCTCGACGGTGTTCGTGGTGGAGGCGGTGGGCATCGCCCAGATCCTCCGCCTGCGCGGCCGCGCGCTGTCCCGCGAACGCGAGCGGGAGCGCGAGCGGGAGCGCGAACGGGGACGGGCGCGCGGCCGCGACGGGACACCGGCCGCCTCCGGCCCCGCCAGGCGGCCGGGTACCCCGTCCGGCCCCGCCAGGGGGTAGCCCGGACGGAGCCCGAGCCGGGTCGCGGCGCGGGCTCCGGGGCGCGGCCCCCGGACCCCAGCGCCCTCCCGGACTCGCTACGGCGTCACGGCGAAGCCCGCCAGGATGGCCCCGGCCAGCTCCGCGTCGCCCTCCACCTTCACCCGGTCGGCGACGGCATGCGCCCGGACCCGCCCCGCCGCGAGGCGGACGTACGTCTCCCAGTCCATCGTCAGCGTCACCGCCGGCCCCAGCGACGGCGCCTTGTCCAGCGACCCCTTGCCCTCCGCGTCCACCCGTACCGTCCGCATGAACTCCAGCGCCCCGTGCACGTCCACGACGACCGCCGAGTTCGCCGGCGCGCCCGCCCGCTTCGCGACCACCTTCGGCAGCCCGGACAGCAGGACGTCCCGCGCCACGTGCGCGCCCGGCGAATCCCAGTTCCCGGGCACGCGCAGCGCCGCCCGCAGGTCCTGCTCGTGGATCCACACGTCGAACGCCCGCAGCCGCAGCGCCTGCTCCAGCGTGACCTGATCGCCGAGCGGCCCCCGCACCATCGTGGCCGGATCCCGCTTCTCGTTGCGCAGCTGCCGCATGCGCCGGATGACGGTGTACTCCAGCTCCGAGGTCATCTCGGGCGCCGTGTGGTGGCGCCGTACGTCGACCTGCACCTCCATGTACCGGCTGAACTCGTCCACCACGTGCCGCAGGTCCCTCGCCACCGTGTGGATCGGCCGGGGGTCCCCGAGCTGCTCACATTCGATGCCGATGATGTGTGACACGACGTCACGGACCGACCAGCCCGGGCAGGGCGTGGCCCGGTTCCACTCGCCTTCCGGAAGCGGCAGGACCAGTTCGGATATCGCCTCAATGGAGTGCGTCCACGCGTCGGCATAGGGCTGAAGGCTGGGATGGACGGTCAACGGGACCCCTCGCGTGCTGTTCAGTGGCGCGTTCTGGAAGCCTTGGACATGGACTCCGCTCCCAAAACTACGCTGCCGGTGAGCACCCCGGCAGTGCTTTCGTGTGACGATCGTAGGCCCGAGTGGACGGCTTGAATGCCAGGACGGTGGTAGTGTGCGCGCCTCGTTGATCCAAATCGCAGTGAATGAGGGGGAGTCGGTCGATTCCCGGCGGTCCCGCGTGGCCGGTCTCGTACGGGAACAGAGCGGCTCGGACCTGGTGGTCCTGCCCGAACTGTGGACCGTCGGCGCCTTCGCCTACGAGCAGTTCGAGACCGGGGCCGAACCGCTCGACGGGCCGACCTGCCAGGCCATGTCCAAGGCCGCGAGCGACGCCGGTGTGTGGTTGCACGCGGGCTCGATCGTGGAGCGCGCGGGGGACGGCTCGCTCTACAACACCACCCTCGTGCTCTCCCCGGCGGGCGAGCTGGCCGCCACCTACCGCAAGATCCACCGCTTCGGCTTCGACCAGGGCGAGGCGGTGCTCATGTCGGCCGGTGACTCCCTCACCACGGTGGCCCTGCCGGAGCAGACGCTCGGCATCGCCACCTGCTACGACCTGCGCTTCCCGGAGCTGTTCCGCGGCCTGGTCGACGCCGGGGCCACCACGATGGTCGTCGCGGCGGGCTGGCCCGCGCGCCGCCGCTCCCACTGGACCGTGCTCAGCAAGGCGCGCGCGGTGGAGGACCAGTCGTACGTCCTCGCGTGCGGCCTCGCCGGCACCCACGCCGGCGTGGAGCAGGCGGGGCACAGCCTGGCGGTGGACCCGTGGGGCGAGGTCCTGGCGGAGGCGGGCCCCGGCGAGGAGGTCCTCACCGTGGACCTGGACCCGGCGAAGGTGGCCGAGACCCGCGAGCAGTTCCCCGCCCTCAAGGACCGCCGCCTGGGCCGATAGCCCGAGGCGCGGCCGGCCTGCGCCGTTGGCGGTCGCCCGGCCGGTCGCCGCACCAGCCGCGAGGGCGGGCGAGGGCGGGCGAGGACGGGCGGGGACGGGCGGGGACCAACGGGGAATCGCGGTACTAGCCGTCCTCCCGCTCCTTCTCCGCCATCCGGATCACGCACACGGCGACCGCGATCATCAGCGCCGCGTCCGCGTCCTCCCGGACCACGTCCACCGCGTACGTCTCGCGCACCCGGAACCACTGCCGCGAGATCAGCGCGAGCAACTCCCCGTCGTACTCGACCTTGAACTCCCGGTCCAGGATCCGCCCGCTGACATCGAGCTCGGTGCCCTCGGCCAGGGTCACGCGGAAGTGGTTGCGCAGCAGCGAGAGCCGCTTCCGGCGGATCACCGCGAGCCGGCGGCCGTCGCGTTCCAGGGTCATCGCGTCGCGGAAGCTGAACGCCTTCTCCCGCAGGGTGATCAGGATCCGCCCCTCCGGATCCTTGAGCTCCAGCGTGTCCCGCAGGCGCAGCGCCTTCCCGTCCACGAGGAAGGCGTGGCGGCCGTCCTCGTCCTCGATCCAGTAGTCGTCTCCGATGGCGAGCACTTTGTCCCGTACGAGGTATTTCATGCGCTGATCAGTGCCCGCGATAGGTTTCGGTCATGCCACTCCTCTTCGTGACCGACCTGGCGTATCCGGCGCGCGGCCGCCGCTACTGCGACGAGGACATATTCCTCACCTCGCGCCTGCGCCCGCACTTCGAGCTGGCCCTGTGCCATCCGGCGGACGCCCGCGCCCTGATGCCGGGCTTCGATGCCGTGATCGTCCGCAACAGCGGCCCGGTCCTGCACCACCAGGAGGCGTACGACGCCTTCCGCGCCGCCGCCCTCGCCGCCGGCACCCCGGTCTACAACCCCCTGACCGGCCGCGCCGACATGGCGGGCAAGCAGTACCTCCTCGACCTGACGGCCGCCGGCTACCCGGTGATCCCGACGATCGACGACCCGGCCCGGCTGGCGGAGCTGCCGCAGGTGCCGCAGTACGTGGTCAAGCCGAAGCAGGGCGCCGACTCCATCGGCCTGTCCTTCACCGCGACACCGACCGGCCCGGCCGGGGCCGTGCTGATCCAGCCGCGCATCGACTTCACGTACGAGGTGTCCTTCTACTTCGTGGACGACGCCTTCCAGTACGCGCTCTACGCCCCGGACCCGGCCCGCCGCTGGGACCTCCAGCCCTACGCCCCGACCGGGGCGGACCTGGACTTCGCCCGCGCCTTCATCGCGTGGAACACCCTCGACCACGGCATCCAGCGCGTCGACGCCTGCCGCGAGCCCTCCGGCGAACTCCTGCTGGTGGAGCTGGAGGACCTGAACCCGTACCTCTCCCTGGACCTGCTCCCGGCGGAGGCGCAGGACTCCTTCGTGGCGTCACTGGTCCGCTCCCTGCACGCCTTCCGGGCTTCCTGCCCGGGCTGAGGCCGCTCCCGGTCGCCGCGCTCCGCGCGGACAGGGCTCAGAGTCCGCTGGTGTCGAGGTCGATCGCGAAGGGCTCCGGCAGCCGGACCGGCGTCCCGAAGGGATGGGGGCCGTCGACCTTGGTGTAGCCGAGCCGTCCGGGACCGGAGAACAGCGTGACGGTCTTGTCGATGCGGTCGACCAGGAGGTAGAGCGGCGCCCCGTACTCGGCGTACCGCTTGCGCTTGACGACCCGGTCGGTCTCGGCGTTCGACTCCGAGGTGATCTCTACGATCAGCAGCGTCTGATCGGGCACGAGGGCCCCGCCCCCCTTGGCGAGCTCCTTCGGAGCCACGGCAAGGTCGGGGACGTACCAGTTCGCTGAGCCCGGAAGATCGAGGTTGCCGGAACCGGTGACACAGCCCAGTTCTCTGACGCGCGGTTTGATCTGGTCGCGAATCTCCTCGGCCGCGTTCTCGTGATCCCAGTTCGGTGTCACGGTGTCGATGACCCCTTCGACGATCTCGGTGCGATCGCCACTGTGGTGCTGGATGGCGTACTTCAGGGCCCGCTCGGGATCGATGCCCTCGCCGTAGTCGTGCGCGGTGGTCATGTCGGACGCCCCTTTCGCTGCCTGCCGCCAGACTCGCACGCCGGGGCGCCCCTCGTCGTCACCCCTGAGGGTGGACCGGAGCGGGGGTGGCACCCTGGACGCATGAATTCTGCCGCGCCCGCGCCCGCACCCCGTCGTGCCCGAGTCCGTGCCCCCGAGCTGATCGGCAAGGGCGGCTGGCTCAACACCGGTGGCAAGCCGTACACCCTCGCCGACCTGCGGGGACGGATCGTCATCCTCGATTTCTGGACCTTCTGCTGCATCAACTGCCTGCACGTCCTGGACGAGCTGCGCGAGCTGGAGGAGAAGCACCGCGACACCGTGGTGATCATCGGCGTGCACTCCCCGAAGTTCGTGCACGAGGCCGAGCACGCGGCCGTCGTGGACGCCGTCGAGCGGTACGAGGTGCACCACCCCGTGCTGGACGATCCCGAGCTCGCGACCTGGAAGCAGTACGCCGTACGGGCCTGGCCCACGCTCGTGGTGATCGACCCCGAGGGGTATGTCGTCGCCCAGCACGCCGGTGAGGGACACGCGCACGCCATCGGCCGCCTCGTGGCGGAGCTGGAGGCGCAGCACGCCGCCAAGGGGACGCTGCGGCGCGGCGACGGGCCGTACGTGGCGCCCGAGCCGGTGGCGAGCGACCTGCGGTTCCCCGGGAAGGTGCTCCTGCTGCCCGGCGGCAACCTCCTGGTGTCGGACTCCACGCGCCACCAGCTGGTGGAGCTGGCCCCGGACGGGGAGAGCGTCGTACGGCGGATCGGCAGCGGGGAGCGCGGGTTCACCGCGCGGAGCTTCAGCGAGCCGCAGGGCCTCGCGCTGCTGCCGGACGGCCGGGTCGTCGTCGCGGACACCGTCAATCACGCCCTGCGCACCTACGACCCGGGGACCGGGGCCGTCGAGACCGTCGCCGGGACCGGCCGCCAGTGGTGGCAGGGCTCGCCGACCTCCGGCCCGGCGCTGGAAGTGGACCTGTCCTCGCCCTGGGACGTGGCCTGGTGGCAGGGCCGGGTCTGGATCGCCATGGCCGGTGTCCACCAGCTGTGGATCTGGGACCCGGAGGCGGGCACCGTGGCCCTCGCCGCCGGGACGGCCAACGAGGGCCTGCTCGACGGGCCCGCCGCCGAGGCGTGGTTCGCCCAGCCCTCGGGGCTCGCCGCCGCCGGGGACCGGCTGTGGGTCGCCGACTCCGAGACCAGCGCCCTGCGGTACGTGGAGGCCACGCCGGAGGGCTACGCGGTCCGCACGGCCGTCGGCACCGGTCTGTTCGACTTCGGGCACCGGGACGGCGAGGCGGGCCGGGCCCTGCTCCAGCACCCGCTCGGGGTCACCGCCCTGCCCGACGGCTCGGTGGCGGTGTGCGACACGTACAACCACGCGCTGCGCCGCTACGACCCGGCCACCGGGCAGGTCTCCACGCTCGCGACCGATCTGCGCGAGCCGAGCGACGCCGTGCTGGTGGGTGAGGACATCGTGGTGGTCGAGTCGGCCCGGCACCGCCTGACCCGGCTGCGGCTGCCGGAGGAGGCGGTGCGCGTCGAGTCCGTGGCGCACCGTACGCAGCGGGCCGCGACCGAGGTGGCGCCCGGCACGCTCCGGCTGGACGTGGTCTTCCAGGCGCCCATCGGGCAGAAGCTGGACACCCGGTACGGGCCCTCCACCCGGCTGCTGGTCTCCTCGACCCCGCCCGAGCTGCTGGCGGCCGGGGAGGGGACGGGGACGGACCTCTTCCGCGAGCTGGAGCTGAACCCGGACGTCACCGAAGGCGTCCTGCACGTCTCGGCGATGGCGGCCTCCTGTGACGACGACCCCGCCAACGAGTACCCGGCCTGCCATGTCCACCAGCAGGACTGGGGGGTTCCGGTGACGGTCACCGCCGACGGGGCCACCCGCCTCCCGCTCGTGCTCGCCGGACTCGACGCCGAGTAGGCCGGCCGGCGAGCAGGTCAGCCGCCGAGCCCGGCGGGCGCGGCTCGGCGGCGCAGCCGCACGGCTCGGCGGCGTCGCCGAGCGGCGTCAGCCCTCCAGGAACGCGACGAGGGCGTTCGCCAGGAGGAACGGGTCGTCCGCGCCGCACAGTTCGCGGGCGCTGTGCATCGAGAGGATCGCGACGCCGATGTCGACGGTCTGGATGCCGTGCCGGGCGGCCGTGATCGGTCCGATCGTCGTGCCGCACGGCATCGAGTTGTTGGAGACGAAGGTCTGCCACGGCACGCCGGCCCGCTCGCACGCCCCGGCGAACACCGCGCGCCCGCTGCCGTCCGTCGCGTACCGCTGGTTGACGTTGACCTTCAGGATCGGGCCGCCGTTGGCGCGCGGGTGGTGCGAGGGGTCGTGGCGCTCCGCGTAGTTGGGGTGCACGGCGTGGCCGGTGTCCGAGGACAGGCAGATGGTGCCGGCGAAGGCCCGCGCGCGGTCCTCGTACGATCCGCCGCGCGAGAAGACAGAACGTTCCAGCACGTTGCCCAGCAGGGGGCCGTCGGCACCGGTGTCCGACTGCGAGCCGTTCTCCTCGTGGTCGAAGGCGGCCAGGACCGGGATGTGGTCGAGCCGTTCGGCCGTGGAGGCGGCGGCGAGCGCCGCCATCCCCGCGTGCACGGACAGGAGGTTGTCCATCCGGGGGCCGGCCAGCAGCTCGCGGTCGCGGCCCAGGTACGCGGGCGGCTCGATGGAGTGGACCATCAGGTCCCAGCCGGCCACCGAGCCCTGGGGCAGGCCCTCTTCCTCCTCCAGGAAGGCGATCAGGTCGCCCTCCTGGACCTCGCCCAGGCCCCAGATCGGCTGCATGTGCCGCTGCTTGTCCAGCTTGAGGCCGTCGGTGTTCACCGACCGGTCGAGGTGGACGGCGAGTTGCGGTACGCGCAGCAGCGCGCGGTCCACATTCACCAGGCGTTCGGTGCCGTCCCGCAGGGTGAGCCGCCCGGCGAGGCCCAGGTCCCGGTCGAGCCAGGTGTTGAGCAGCGTGCCCCCGTAGATCTCGACGGCGATCTGCCGCCAGCCCTGTGAGCCCGTGTCCGGGAGCGGCTTGACCCGCAGGTTGGGGGAGTCGGTGTGCGCGCCGACGATCCGGAACGGGGTGTGCGCGGCCGCGCCCTCCGGGACGTACCAGGCGATGAGGGCTCCGCCGCGCAGGACGAACTTGCCCCCGGTGCCCGCATCCCAGGCGTCCGTCTCCGACAACTGCCTGAAGCCTGCCTTTTCCAGCCGCTCGGCCGCATTGGCCACGGCGTGGTACGGCGACGGACTGGCCGTCAAAAAGGTCATCAGATCGTCGGTGTGGCCGCGGTCGAAGCGGGCGGGAGAGCTCATGTGGTTCACCTTAACGACGGTCGTGTTCGCCATGGCCGGACTGCGGCGGATAGCCGAGAGGCCGGGGTCCGCGGGGTTTGTGGTCCGCGGTCCCGGCCGGTCTCAGCCCGGTGGGCGCTCGAATCGGCGCTGAAGCTGTCTGCGCTCGCCCCGGCGGATGCGCGGGAGCATCTCCGGGGTCTGCGCGGAGCGCTGCGCGCGTCTCTTGCGTCCGGCGCAGAAGATACAGCCCTCGCCCGGTGGCGCGTCCGGATCGATCGGTGCGCCGGGGTGCTCGGAGCATCCCGAGGCGTTCCGGGGCCGTGACAGCTCGCGGGCCACGATGAAGGCGCGGTGGAGCTCGTCGGCGATGCGGACGAAGTCCTCGTCGGGCGAGCCCAGGGTCAGGTGGAAGCGCTGCTCCTCGATGGCGCGCAGGTGCCGGCGCAGTCCGTCGAGCGTGTACGGGGGATCGGGCACGGGGTAGCCCAGGCGCCGCTGCTCGGACGAGGCGCTCGCCGCCCGGCCGCCCTGGAGCCGGCGGCCGAGCCGGCGCCGGTCGTTGCAGATGAGGCAGCGGCCCCAGCCCTCGGGCGCTTCGGGGTCGAGGGCGCCGTTGGGGTGCTCGGTGCAGCCGGTGTAGCTCTTGGCGGGTGCCAGGGCGGCGGCCGTCTGGAAGGCCACGTACAGGGCGTCGGCCACCCCGTCGTACTCGGCGGGGTGCGCGCCGTCGTACAGGTCCGTGACGCGGTCCCCGAGCGCGCCGATGTTCGCCTGCAGCTCCTTGAGGGCGTACGGCCGCCCGGTCGGGACTGAGTACCCCCTGCTGCGGTGCTGCTCCATTCGACTCATGCCTACGAGCGTCCCACGAACCGATGACAACGGTGGCCGGACCCCCGCCGAGGAGGGTCCGGCCACCGTGTGTGTCCGTGCGGGCGCGCTTCCTAGAAGGCGGCCTCGTCGAGCTCCATGAGGGAGTTGTCGACGGCCTCGGCCAGCTGGCGCTGGACCGAGACGCCGGGCAGGACCTCGGCGGCGAAGAACTTCGCCGCGGCGATCTTGCCGGTGTAGAAGGGGACGTCCTTCGCGGAGGCGGTGGCGAGCTTCTCGGCGGCCACGGCCGCGCCCTTGAGGAGGAGGTATCCGACGACGACGTCGCCGGAGGCCATGAGCAGGCGGGTGGTGTTCTGGCCGACCTTGTAGATGTTCTTGACGTCCTCGCCGGTGGCGGTGAGGTCCACGATCATCTGGCCGACGATGGCCTCCAGGTCGACGGCGGCCTTGGCGAGCGCGTCCCGGGCGCCGGCCAGTTCCTCGCCGCCGACGGCCTCGGCCAGGAACTTCTTGATCGTCTCGGAGAGGACGTTCAGCGAGGCGCCCTGGTCGCGGACGATCTTCCGGAAGAAGTAGTCCTGGCCCTGGATGGCCGTGGTGCCCTCGTAGAGGGTGTCGATCTTCGCGTCGCGGATGTACTGCTCGATCGGGTACTCCTGCAGGTAGCCGGAGCCGCCGAAGGTCTGCAGGGACTGTGCGAGCTGCTCGTAGGACTTCTCCGAGCCGTAGCCCTTCACGATCGGCAGGAGCAGGTCGTTCAGGCCGACCATCGCGGAGGCGTCCTCGCCCGCGGCCTGCTTGACCTGGATCTCGTCCTGGATGGAGGCGGTGTACAGGACGAGGGCGCGCATGCCCTCGGCGTACGCCTTCTGCGTCATGAGCGAGCGGCGCACGTCGGGGTGGTGCGTGATGGTGACCTTGGGGGCGGTCTTGTCCATGAAGTTCGCCAGGTCCGGGCCCTGCACGCGCTCCTTGGCGTACTCCAGCGCGTTCAGGTAGCCGGTGGAGAGGGTGGCGATGGCCTTCGTGCCGACCATCATGCGGGCGAACTCGATGATCATGAACATCTGGCGGATGCCGTCGTGCTTGTCACCGATCAGCCAGCCCTTGGCGGGGTGCTGGTCGCCGAAGGTCATCTCGCACGTGTTGGAGGCCTTGAGGCCCATCTTGTGCTCGACGTTGGTGGCGTAGACGCCGTTGCGCTCGCCCAGCTCGCCGGTCTCCCAGTCGAAGTGGAACTTCGGTACGAGGAAGAGGGACAGGCCCTTGGTGCCCGGGCCGTGGCCCTCGGGGCGGGCGAGGACGTAGTGGAGGATGTTCTCCGACATGTCGTGCTCGCCGGACGTGATGAAGCGCTTCACGCCCTCGATGTGCCAGGAGCCGTCGGCCTGCTGGATCGCCTTGGTGCGGCCGGCGCCGACGTCCGAGCCGGCGTCCGGCTCGGTGAGGACCATGGTCGAGCCCCACTGCTTCTCGACGGCGATCTCGGCGATCTTCTTCTGCGCCTCGTTGCCCTCTTCGAAGAGGACGCCGGCGAAGGCCGGGCCGGAGGAGTACATCCAGACGGCCGGGTTCGCGCCGAGCAGCAGCTCCGCGTAGGCCCAGATGAGGGAGCGGGGCGAGGTGGTGCCGCCGATCTCCTCGGGCAGGCCCAGACGCCAGTACTCGGAGTCCATGAAGGCCTGGTAGCTCTTCTTGAAGGAGGCCGGGACGGGCGCGGTGTTGGTGGCCGGGTCGAAGACCGGCGGGTTGCGGTCGGCGTCCTCGAAGGAGGCGGCCAGCTCGTTCTCGGCGAGGCGGGCCAGCTCGGACAGGACGCTCTTGGCGGTCTCCGTGTCCATCTCACCGAAGGGTCCGGTGCCGTACAGCTTGTCGCGTCCGAGCACCTCGAAGAGGTTGAACTCGATGTCGCGGAGATTCGACTTGTAGTGCCCCATGGCGACGGCTCCGTTAAGGCTCGGTGAGACAGGTTCCTCGTGCATACCAATCGGTAACAACATGATGCTACCCACCGGTAATAACGGCAACCCTTCCGGGCCGACTGTGACCAGGGTCAAAGCTCGCACCACACCGTCTTGCCGTCGGGCTCCTGCCGGATACCCCAGCGCAGGGCGACGGCATCGAGCAGGGCCAGCCCACGCCCGGATTCGTCGGTGTCCGTCGCCTGGCGCGGTACGGGCCACTCGCGCGCATCGGGATCGGTGAGCTCGACCCGCGTACGGGTTGCCCTTCCGGTGATGCGCAGGGTGACGGGGGTGCCTTCGCCGAGGTGCGTGATCACGTTGGTCAGCAGCTCGCTGACGCACAGCTCGGCGTCGGGGGATGCCTCGGAGCCGAGGTGCTCGCGCACGGCGTGGCGGAGGAGCGGGACGGCCTTGGGCACGGCGAGCAGCCGGATGGTGAGCTCGTTCACCGATCGGCCAGGGCGGTAGCCAGGAGCCGGGCGGTGGCGACGTTGCAGTTGCCGAGGGTGATGAGGGGCGGGGTGCGGTAGCTACTGGCGTAGGAGGGGAGGTGCAGGTCGAGCGAGGGCAGCGTGATCCCGTGCGCGCCAAGGGCTGCGCGGAGCTGGTTGAGGGCGTCCATGGCCTCGCGGTCGTGGGGGTGGGTGCTCATGGGGGGTCCCGTTCCTGTGCGGACTGACTGTGACGAACTGCTCACAGGCTGACGGGCGTCGGCGTACCGTGGGAAGGGTTTTGGTTCCACGGTGCGAGGTGTGGAAAGGGCGGCTGTTGTGGCCCCACGCAAGGACATTGACGGCTCGGCGAGCGTTCCCGCCTTCTACGGCAAGGAGCTGCGCTGGAGGCGGGAGGAGGCGGGCCGGACGCTCCAGCAGGTGGTGGAAGGCAGCTTTTACGGGGTCAGCTACCTGAGCGAGATCGAACGGGCCCAGCGGTGCATGCCGGTTGATCTGGCGCGCCATGTCGACCGGGTGTTGGACACCGATGGTTTCTTCGAGCGGCGTTGCGAAGACGTCCGGGAGGCCCGGAAGGGCGCGCATGCGGCATATTTCGCGCCGATCGCGGAGGCGGAGACGCGGGCGCGGAGCATCGAAGAGTGGAATGGCTCGCTCATTCCCGGGCTGCTCCAGACCGAGAGCTACGCGCGGGCGATCATCCGTTCCACGAACTCCCTCGACCTCAAGGAGGAGGTCGACGCGAAGATCCACGATCGGTTGCAGCGGGCCAGGCTCTTCGATGACCCGAAGAAGCCGGAGTACTGGGTCATCCTGCATGAGTCTGTGCTTCGGGAACCGTTCCTGCCGCCTGCCGAGATGGCTGAGCAACTCGACCGGATCATCGCCTTGGCCGAGCGCAGCCGCATCGTTCCACAGCTCATGCTGTGGAACGCCCCTACCCGGCCTTTCATGGAGCTCTCGCTCCTGTTCATGCAGTTCGATGACGAACCGCCGCTGATGTACACGGAGGGCCCGTACCACGGCCAGACGATCGATGATCCGGCTCTCGTGAGGCAGTACCGCAAGGCATACGATCTGCTCAGGGCCGCCGCCTTGCCGCCGGAGGCGTCCCTCGCCCGGATCAAAGATGCGGCTGAGGACTACCGAAATGGCAAGCAACAGCACTGACTTGAGCGCAGCCATCTGGCGCAAGAGCACCTATAGCAACGGCGACGGCGGGGACTGCCTCGAAGTGGCGGAGGCGTTCCCGGGAGCCGCGCGCTGGCGCAAGAGCAGCTACAGCAATGGTGACGGCGGGAACTGCGTCGAGGTGGCCGACGGCCTGGACGGGATCGTCCCGGTTCGGGACTCCAAGCGGCCCGGCGGACCCGCGCTCATCATCGGCGCGGCCGCGTGGGTGCCGTTCGTCGCCGGACTTAAGGCGGCACCCGCAGGGACGGCAGCTCGGTAGTCTGTGCCGCATGTACGGCTACGACCAGAACCCGGGTGCCCAGCAGCAGGGCTACGCGCAGCCCCAGCCCCAGCAGGGCTACGCGCAACAGCCGCCGCTGTATCCCGAGCCGTCTCCGCCCTCCCTCGCGGACGCGGTACGCGCCTTCACCACGGGTCAGCTGTCCGCCGAGGACTTCCAGCAGATCTTCGCCGGGTCGAAGGTCTACTGCCCGCGCGGCGAGACCCCCGGATTCCTCGCGCTGCACAATACGCAGCAGCCGGTCATCCCGATGTTCACCACGCTCAAGGAGCTGCGGCGGTACGCCGGCAAGGAGTCCAAGTACTTCGTGATCACCGGCGCCGAGGTCATCGACCTGCTGCCGACCGGCTACGGCTTCGTCCTCGACATGGAGGGCGACCACCGGATGGTCTTCGACGCGAAGGCGGTCGAGCAGATGGTCGACTTCGCGATGCGCCGCATGTACGGCTGAGCGCTGTCCCGTGATCCCGCGAGGCTGACCGTGTCCGGGCGGCCGAGATGCGTGGCGGAACGGCCGGGCGGGAACGGCCCCCGCCGTTCCCGCCCGGTGTCACTCAACGACCATTACTAGTGGTCGTTGAAGTACACGTAATACTCGTTATCCCTATTGTCCGAGGGTTCAATCGATACCGAGAAGCCGATGTTGCTGTTTTCCGGAAGGTTGTACACGCCGCCGTCCGACGCGCTCCGGTAACTGCACTTGCCGTCGTTCTGGGTGTCGGTGAGGCTGTACAGGAAATCGCCGGTCGTGTGGTTGAAGACGTTGACCCACGCCTTCTTGCCGTCGGTCTTGGTGTCGCAGACCTTCACGTGGTCGCCATGTTCCTCGAAGTACGCCGCCGCGGCGCTGCCGCGGTCACGCAGCGGCCCGTGGTCCCAGTCAATGGCCGCCTGAGCAAAGCCTGGCGACATGGCCACTGCGAACGCCGCCATGGCCAGTGCGGATATTCCGCCCCGAACGATTTTCTTGCTGCGCAATTCACTCTCCCCTGTTTTGCGGTTCAACCGTGCGAGGCTAACAGCGGAAGGCGGGTCTTTGCTGGTCAGACCGCTGGGGAGGCGAGCTTATCGAGAAGTCGTGACAATTCGCGGATACTTTTTCAGGCGTTCAACGCTTTTAGTGCCTAACGGTCGTGGGGGGTGATCACGACTTATCGGGCTTCCGGGCCGCTGGTGATCCGGACGGTCAGGAGCTCTGGGGCTGCGGGACGGTCCTCGGCGGGGAGGCCGGGACGAGTGGCCGCAGGTCAGGCCGGGTGGAGCCCCGGTAGGAATGTCCTCCGGGGCTCCGCTGTTCTGTCGGGTGTGGCAGAAAGTTCGAGTTTCAACTAAACTCGGAACACAAGGAGGTCCTGACCATGCCCGCAGTGACTGTTGAGAACCCGTTGACGCTTCCCCGTGTGGCCGAGCCCCAGGCGGGCGTCCCGCGTGAGGTGCTGGCCGTCGCCACCGCTCCCGGTGGGTTCGAGGGTGAGGGCTTCCCGGTGCGGCGCGCCTTCGCCGGCGTCAACTACCAGTACCTCGACCCGTTCATCATGATGGACCAGATGGGCGAGGTGGAGTACGGAGCCGGCGAGCCGAAGGGGACACCCTGGCACCCGCACCGCGGCTTCGAGACCGTTACGTACATCATCGACGGCAGCTTCGTGCACCGCGACTCGCACGGCGGCGGCGGGGTCATCACCAACGGCGACACCCAGTGGATGACGGCCGGATCCGGCCTCCTGCACATCGAGACCCCGCCGCAGGAGCTCGTCATGTCCGGCGGCCTCTTCCACGGGCTCCAGCTGTGGGTGAACCTGCCCGCCAAGGACAAGATGATCGCGCCGAAGTACCAGGACATCCGCGGCGGCACGGTGAAGCTGCTCGCCTCGCAGGACGGCGGCACGCTGATCCGCCTGATCGCGGGCGACGTCGGGGGCCACGCCGGCCCCGGCGCCACCCACACCCCGATCACGATGATCCACGCGACGGTGAACCCGGGCGCCGAGGTCACCCTGCCCTGGCGACCCGACTTCAACGCCCTCGCCTACGGCCTCGCGGGCAGCGGCGCGGCCGGAGCCGAGCGGCGCCCCTTCCGCATGGGCCAGACGGTCGTCTTCGGCGACGGCGACTCACTGACCATCCGCGCGGACGCCGCGCAGGACAGCCGCACTCCGAACTTCGAGGTGGTCCTGCTCGGCGGCCTGCCGATCCGCGAACCGATGGCGCACTACGGGCCGTTCGTCATGAACAGCCGCGCCGAACTCACCCAGGCCTTCGACGACTTCCAGGCGGGCCGGCTGGGGACCGTCCCGGCCGGAGGCATCTGACCGAAGGCGCACAGCCGCCGCACAGCGGGCCGGCCTCCCGTGGGGCAACCACGGCAGGCCGGCCCGTCAGCGTCCTCAAGCCCGGGGCAGGCGGTGGCTACGCCTCGGGGACGGGTGCGGGCGGCTGGGGCGCGTACCGGACCCGGAGCTCGTAGATCACCCCGAACGCGGCCGCGGTCACGGGCACCGCGAGCAGCATTCCCAGGATCCCGGCCACGGTCGCGCCCGCGGTGATCGCCACCATGACCACCGCGGGGTGCATCTGGACGGTCCGGCTCTGCACCACCGGCTGGAGCAGGTTGCCCTCGATGACCTGCACGGCCAGCACCACGCCGAGGGCCCACAGACCGATCACCCAGCCCCGGTCGGCGAAGGCCACCAAAATCGCCACCGCCCCGGAGATGACCGCGCCCAGGTACGGGATGTAGGCGCCGACGAAGACCAGCGCACCGAGGCCCACGGCGCCCGGCACCCGCAGGATCAGCAGGCCCACGGTGATCAGGATCGCGTCGATGAGCGCGATGAAGGTGGTCCCGCGCATGAAGCCCTCGACCGCCTCGAAGGCGCGCCGGGCCATCGCCTCCAGCATGTCGCCCGTGTGGTGGGGCGCCACCGAACGCAGGGTGCCGACGGCGCGGTCGGAGTCGCGCAGGAAGAAGAAGATCAGCAGCAGCGCGAGGATCGCGGTGGCGATCACCTCGCCGACGACGCTTATGCCGCTGATGACGCCCGAGGCGGCGGTGCCGCCGAACTTGGCCAGCAGGTCCTTGGCGTTGGCCGCGAGGTCCTCCAGCGAGGTCCCGGCCGCGCCGAAGTGCCGGGCGAGGTCCCGGCCCGCGCGCCGCAGGGAGGCGACGATCTCGTCGCCCGTCTCGATGAGGGCGGCGACGACGATGTACGCGGCACCGCCGACGACCGCGACCACGGCGAGGCAGGTGAGCGCGGCGGCCAGGGAGCGGTTCACCCGCATGGCCACCAGCCGGCGGTGCATCGGCCCGAGCAGCGCCGTACCCAGGAGCGCCAGCAGTACGGGGGTGACGGCGGTCTGGAGGGTGATGCACAGCCAGATCGCGACCGCGGCCACCCCGGTGACCAGCAGGAAGACGGCGCACCAGGCGGCGAGCCGCCGCACCGGCTCGGGGAGCAGGGGCTTGCGGGAGCCGGGAGACGCCGGCGAAGTCGGAGGAATCGGCACCGCTGTATCCAACCACGGTTGCCACCGCCCGAGTCGGGTCGGGTCAGCGGGTCGGGCCAACGGCCGGAGGGCCGGGGGCCCGTTGGCAGGTCGGGGGTCGGGGGTGGCGCCGGGCCGGGGTCAGGGCAGCGGGTCCGGCCCCGGCTTCGACTGCTCGTTCAGCTCGAACCAGATGGACTTGCCCTCGCCCTGGGGATCCACGCCCCACGCGTCGGCCAGCATCTCCATCAGCAGGATGCCGCGGCCGCTGGAGGCCATCTCGCCGGGGTGGCGCTTGTGCGGGGGCTCGTCGCTGGAGTCGGCCACCTCCACGCGCAGCCGGCGCTCGCCCAGCTCCCCCGCCGCCTGCGCCACCAGCAGCGCGTCGCCGTCTGTGTGCGTCAGGACGTTCGTCACCATCTCGGAGACCATGAGCACCGCCGAGTCCACCTGCTCGGCGTCCGACCAGTCGTGCAGCAGCTCCCGGATCTGCTGCCGGGCGCCCGCGATCCGTTCGGGTTCCGTCTGGGCCACCGTCAGCACCGTACGGCGCACCGGGCGCGCCGCGTGCCGCGGCGAGGCAGCGCAGCCGCAGCCATCGCCCTCGCGGCACAGCAGCACGACGGCTATGTCGTCTTCGCGCCGGTCGGCCAGCGGGCCGGTGGTGTGGTGCGAGGACGGCCCGTGGACGGCTTGGACCAGCAGGTCCGCCAGCTTTTCCAGGGAATCCGTCCCCAGACTCGTCGAGGTGGGCGCCCCGGACTCCAGGACGGCCCGCAGGCGGGCCCAGCCCGTGTCCAGGTCGTGTCCGCCGGTCTCGATGAGCCCGTCGGTGCACAGCATCATCGTCTCGCCCGGCTCCAGGGTGAACCGGGTCGTGGGGTAGTCGGTGTCCGGGACGATCCCCAGCGGCAGGCCGCCCGCGGTGGACCGCATCAGGACGGTGCCGTCCGCCATCCGGATCGCGGGATCCGGGTGGCCGGCGCGCGCCACCTCCAGCATTCCCGTCCGCGGGTCGCACTCCACGTACAGGCAGGTCGCGAAGCGGGGACTCTGGTAGTCCGAGGCGGGGGCCGGTCCGGCGGGCGGGTCCTCGTACCCGTCGGACTCGTGGGAGGAGCTCAGCCCCGCGAGGAAGCGGGAGGCGCGGGACAGCACCGCGTCCGGGCGGTGGCCCTCCGAGGCGTACGCCCGTACCGCGATCCGCAGCTGACCCATCAGGCCCGCCGCGCGGACGTCGTGGCCCTGGACATCGCCGATGACCAGGGCGAACCGCCCGGACGGCAGCGGGATCATGTCGTACCAGTCGCCGCCGACCTGGAGGCCGCCGCCCGTCGGGACGTAGCGCGCGGCGATCCTCATGCCCGGGATCTCCGGGCCGAGCTGCGGCATCATCGCCCGCTGCAGGCCGGTGGTCAGCTCCCGCTCGGATTCGGCCACCCCGGCGCGCTGGAGGGCCTGGGCCAGCATCCGGGCCACCGTCGTCAGGACGGACCGCTCGTCGGGGGAGAAGGTCACCGGGTGCTCGAAGGCCGCCATCCACGCGCCCATGGTCCGCCCGGCCACGATCAGCGGCAGGAAGGCCCACGACGCCCGTCCGAAGCGCTGCGCGAGCGGCCAGGTGACCGGGAAACGCCGCTTGTACTCCTCCGGCGTCGGCAGGTAGATCGCCCGCCCGGTCCGCACGACCTCCGCGGCCGGATAGTCCGTCTCCAGCCGCATGTCCGTGAAGGGCTCCTCGTCCCCCGGGCTGTGCCCGTGGTGGCCGATGATCGACAGCCGCTCCCCGGCCACGCCGAAGACGGCCAGCCCGTCCGGGCTGAAGCCGGGCATCGACAAGGACGCCGCGACCCGCAGCACCTCCTCCGTGGACCGGGCCTCCGCCAGCGCCCGGCCCGCGTCGAGCAGGAACGCCTCGCGGGAGCGCCGCCAGTCCCCGGTGATCGGGGTGTGCGCGGCGGTGGCCCCGGGCTGCGGTTCGGCGATCTCCTGGATGGTGCCGATGAGCTCGTAGTCCAGGCGCCCCGCGGCGGTCCGGTTCTCCACCGGCTTGGAGCGGCTGCGTACGGTCCGCAGGACCCGCCCGTCCTCGTCCATGATCCGCAGCCGCGCTTCGGCCAGCGTGCCCTCGGCCACGGCGAGGGTGACGATGCCGTTTATCTCGTTCCAGTCCACGGGGTGGAAGCGGGAGCGTACGGCCACCTCCGGAAGGACCACGGGCTCGGCGGGCAGGCCGAGGAGCCGGGCGGCCTCGCCGTCTAGGGTGACCGTCCCGGAGGCGTTTGTCCCATCGCCACAGGCCCGTCGCGACGGCGGCCAGGACATCCTCGGTGCGCACACCCGTCATCTTTACAGGTCATCCGCCGCGGGTGCCTGTTGGCGGGGGCGGCGGGGGGCGTCGGCGGACCCCCCCCGCGGGCATGCCCGACCTGTCCTCCGCCCGGGCGGTAACCTTGTGAGGGTTGAATCCACCCTGGTACAGCGAAGAACTGGATGACTGATGCATCGGTACAGGTCCCACACCTGCGGCGAGCTCCGCGCCTCTGACGTCGGCACCGACGTCCGGCTCAGCGGCTGGCTGCACAACCGTCGAGACCTGGGCGGCATCCTCTTCATCGATCTGCGCGACCACTACGGCATCACGCAGCTCGTCGCCCGTCCCGGCACCGCGGCGAACGAGGCGCTTAGCAGCCTCACCAAGGAGACCGTCGTCCGCGTCGACGGCAAGGTCGTCTCCCGTGGCGCGGACAACGTCAACCCGGAGCTGCCCACCGGCGAGATCGAGATCGAGGTCTCCGAGGTCGAGGTGCTCGGCGCGGCGGGTCCGCTGCCCTTCACCATCAACACCGACGACGGTGTGAACGAGGAGCGGCGCCTGGAGTACCGCTTCCTCGACCTGCGCCGCGAGCGCATGCACCGCAACATCATGCTGCGCTCGGCCGTGATCGCCTCCATCCGCTCCAAGATGGTGGCCCTCGGCTTCAACGAGATGGCGACCCCGATCCTCACCGCGACCTCCCCCGAGGGCGCCCGTGACTTCGTGGTCCCCTCCCGCCTGAACCCGGGCAAGTTCTACGCCCTGCCGCAGGCCCCGCAGCAGTTCAAGCAGCTGCTGATGATCTCCGGCTTCGACCGGTACTTCCAGATCGCGCCCTGCTTCCGCGACGAGGACGCCCGGGCCGACCGTTCGCCGGGCGAGTTCTACCAGCTCGACGTGGAGATGTCCTTCGTAGAGCAGGAGGATGTCTTCCAGCCGATCGAGAAGCTGATGACCGAGCTCTTCACGGAGTTCGGCAAGGGCCGCGAGGTCACCTCGCCCTTCCCGCGGATCCCCTTCCGCGAGTCGATGATGAAGTACGGCAACGACAAGCCCGACCTGCGCGCCAAGCTGGAACTCGTCGACATCACCGACGTGTTCGAGGGCTCGGAGTTCAAGGCCTTCGCGGGCAAGCACGTGCGCGCCCTGGCCGTCCCGGACACCGCCGGGCAGCCGCGCAAGTTCTTCGACGGCCTCGGCGAGTACGCGATCTCGCTCGGCGCCAAGGGCCTGGCCTGGGTCCGCGTCGGCGAGGACGGCGCCCTGACCGGCCCGATCGCCAAGTTCCTCACCGAGGAGAACGTCAAGGTCCTCACCGAGCGCCTGGGCCTGGCCCCCGGCCACGCCGTCTTCTTCGGCGCGGGCGAGTTCGACGAGGTCTCCAAGATCATGGGCCCGGTCCGGGTCGAGGCCGCCAAGCGCGCGGGCCAGTTCGAGGAGAACGTCTTCCGCTTCTGCTGGATCGTGGACTTCCCGATGTACGAGCGGGACGAGGAGACCGGCCGGATCGACTTCTCCCACAACCCCTTCTCCATGCCGCAGGGCGGCATGAAGGACCTGGAGGAGAAGGACCCGCTCGACATCCTGGCGTGGCAGTACGACATCGTCTGCAACGGCATCGAGCTGTCCTCCGGCGCCATCCGCAACCACGAGCCCGAGGTCATGCTGAAGGCCTTCGAGATCGCCGGTTACGAGGCGGAGACCGTCGAGCGCGAGTTCGCCGGCATGCTGCGCGCCTTCCGGCTCGGCGCCCCGCCGCACGGCGGCATCGCCCCGGGCGTCGACCGCATCGTGATGCTGCTGGCCGATGAGCCGAACATCCGCGAGACCATCGCCTTCCCGCTGAACGGCAACGCGCAGGACCTGATGATGGGCGCGCCCACCGTCCTGGAGGAGTCCCGCCTGCGCGAGCTGAACATCGCGCTGCGCAAGCCGGTGGAGAGCAAGCCGGCGGACGCCAAGCCGGTCACCGAGGCGGTCCACCCGGACGCGGCGCGGTAACCGTACGACGAGATCGACACGAGTAGGGGGAAGGGCCCGGGGTCATGGATCCCGGGCCCTTCCCCCTGCTCGTGTCGTGCTGTGCGTGTCTGCGCCCGGGTCAGAAGCGGGCGAGGATGCCCTTGAGGAGCGCGGCGGAGGTCAGCTCGTGGGGCGCCGGACCGGCGTGGAAGAAGCCGGCGTTGTCGGCGTCCAGCTTGCGCAGGAAGTCGAAGGCCTTGGAGTCGTGGTCACCGAAGGCGACGAACTGCCAGTGGATGCCCGGGGCGGTCGCGGCCGCCTCGGTCAGTGCGGCCTTGGCGGGCTGGCGGCTGTCGGGGGCGCCGTCCGTCTGGAAGACGACGAGGGCCGGGCCCTCGCCGCCGTCCTTGCGGTAGTGCTCGACAACCGCCTCGACGGCCCGGTGGTAGCTGGTCCGGCCCATGCGGCCGAGCTCGGCGTGGCGCGCCTCGACCCAGGCGCCGTCGTGGCTGTCGAGGTCGAGGTCGGCGGTGCCGTCCACGTCCGTGGAGAAGAACACGGTGTGGACGGTGGCGGCGTCGTCCAGGTGCGCGGCGAGGGCGAGGGTGTGGTCGGCGAGGTGCTGGGCGCTGCCGTCCTTGTAGAAACCGCGCATCGACCCGGACCGGTCCAGGACGAGGTACACCTTGGCGCGGGCGCCGGTCTTCTCCTTGGCCCGCAGGACCTGACCCGCGGCCTTGTACGCCCCGGCGAGCCCGGGGGCCCGCCGCTTGACGGCGGCCAGCGCGTGCGCGGGCTCCGCCGGTGCGTCGGCCTCGACCTGGGCGGTGTCCGCCGCCGGTGCGGTGGCGGCGGGCTCGGGTGCGGGTGCGGCCTGGGCTTCGGTTTCGGTTTCGGCTTCGGCGGGTGCGGTGGCCTCGGCTTCGGTCGCGTCGGCGGCGAGGGCTTCTCCCGGGGCTTCGGCGTGCGGCTCCGGCGCGATGGCCTCGGCCTTCGGCTCGGCTGCGGGTGCAGGTGCGGCCTTGGCTTCGGCCGGGGTGGTCGCCTCGGCTTCGGCGGTCGGGGAGTCCGAGGTCGCCTCCGGCTCGGCTGCGGCCTCGGCTTCGGTGGCCACCGCCTTCGGCTCGGCTGCGGGGGCGGCCTTGGCTTCGGCCGGGGTGGTGGCCTCCGCTTCGGCGGTCGGGGGCTCCGAGGGCAGCTGCGGTGCGGGGGCCGCGGGCTCGTCCTGCCGCAGCTGCGGTGCGGCGGCCGCCGGCTTGGGGCCGTCCGCCTGCGGCTCCGCGGGGGTGGCGGGGGCCGGGCGGCGGGCCTCCGGAACCGTCGGGTCGGCGGCGGGAGACGGCGCCGGCGCCGGAGCGGTCAGGACCGTACCCGGTTCGCGGTCCCGCGGAGCGGACTGCGGGGGAACCGTCGGGTTGTCGAAGGCGGCCGCCACCAACTCGGCCGCCGAGTCCAGGGGGGTGCGATCCGCCTGGCTGGGGAGGGCCGCGGTGGCGGCGTCCGTCGTCTCCGGAACGGGTTCCGCAGACCGTCCGAAAACCTTGCGCAACAAGCTCCGAATACCCATGGGCCAGGCCTTTCTCATGAGTGCGTGCGTCATTTGTCCGTGCTGCGCGGATGATCCCTGCCCAGAGTGGACACGTAAGGTTATCGGCCGCTCGGCTGGATCTTCGGGAGGGGCGCCATTCGTGGCGTCCGGTGCGTGCACAGCCTCGCACCCTCGGCGAACTTCCGCCCCGACGTGCTGGATTCACCGGACGTTCACCCCGGCGCCGCCGCTTCGGCGCACGTCACGCCTAGCGTCACGGCTGGATTGATTCCGACATGTTGTCGGCGCCCACGCAGCTACTCGGAGGACACTCGTGCGCAAGCTCCTGCCGCTCATAGGCAACCCCCATGGGGGCGGACGTTCCGCTCTCACCTGCCGCTACCGCTGCGGCGATGCCTGCTTCCACGAGGTCCCGAACACCAGCGACAACGAGTATGCGGGAGATGTCATAGCCCGCGCCTACTCCCGTCGCGCGATGCTGCGCTCGGCCGCCGTCGTCACGGTCGCCACCGCCGCCGGCAGCGCCGCCACCCTGGGCGGCAGCGGTTCCCCGGCCAACGCCTCCTCCCTCGCCGGCGCCCAGAACGCCGGCTCCGGTGCGAACGGCGAGGCCGCCCGCGGTCTGCGCTTCACCCCGGTCGCACCGAACACCGACGACCGGGTGACCGTCCCCGCGGGCCACGAGCAGAACGTGGTCATCCGCTGGGGCGACCCCATCCTCAAGGGCGCCCCCGGCTTCAACGCCGACCAGCAGACCGCCGCCGCCCAGGCCGGGCAGTTCGGCTACAACAACGACTTCCTCAGCCTGCTCCCGCTCGGCGGCGACTACGAGCGCCGGCAGCTGCTCGTGGCCAACCACGAGTACACGGACGAGAACCTCATGTTCAAGGGCTACGACCCGGCCAACCCGACCCGTGAGCAGGTCGAGATCGGCTGGGCCGCGCACGGCCTGTCCGTGGTCGTGGTCCAGGAGGACCACCGCAGCGGCAAGCTGACCGCGGTCAGCCGCCACCACCTCAACCGCCGCCTCACCGCGACCAGCGAGTTCCGGCTGACCGGCCCGGCCGCGGGCGGCGACCTGCTGAAGACCTCGGCCGACCGTACGGGCACGAAGGTGCTCGGCACCCTCAACAACTGCGCCGGCGGCACCACTCCGTGGGGCACGATCCTGTCGGGCGAGGAGAACTTCAACCAGTACTTCGCCAATGGCGGCAGCGTCACCGATCCGGTCCAGGCCGCGCGCCTCAAGCGGTACGGCATCGGCGGCGCCGCCTCCGAGCGCAAATGGGAGCGGTTCGACAAGCGCTTCGACGTGGCGCAGGAACCCAACGAGTCGCACCGCTTCGGCTGGGTGGTCGAGCTCGACCCGTACGACCCGGACTCCACCCCGCGCAAGCACACCGCCCTGGGCCGCTTCAAGCACGAGGCCGCGCAGCCCCGCCTGACCGAGGACGGCCGCCCGGTCGTCTACATGGGCGACGACGAGCGCTTCGACTACTTCTACAAATTCGTCTCCTCGAAGCGGATGATGAAGGGCACCTCGCGCGCCGCGAAGGAGCACAACCTCACGCTGCTCGACGAGGGGACCCTGTACGTCGCCAAGCTCACCGGAGACGCACCGGCCGGCCAGATCGACGGCTCGGGCAAGCACCCGGCCGACAGCGAGTTCGACGGCACCGGCGTGTGGATCAAGCTCGCCACCGGCAACGTCTCGCATGTCGACGGCATGACCGCCGAGGAGGTGTACGTCTTCACGCGTCAGGCCGCCGACAAGGTGGGCGCCACGAAGATGGACCGCCCCGAGGACGTCGAGCCCTCCCCGCGCACCGGCCGCGTGTACGTCGCGCTCACCAACAACAAGGACCGCGGCGCGGCGGGCAAGGCCCCGGCGGACGAGGCCAACCCGCGCAACGGCAATAAGCACGGCCAGGTTCTGGAGCTCGCCGAGAACTTCGACGACCCGGCCGGCGACGGCTTCGCCTGGCGGCTCTTCCTCGTCGCCGGGGACCCGAACGACCCGTCCACCTACTTCGCGGGCTTCCCGAAGGACAAGGTCAGCCCCATCTCCTGCCCCGACAACGTGGCCTTCGACGCGCACGGCAACCTGTGGATCTCCACCGACGGCAATCAGCTCGGCAGCCACGACGGCCTGTTCGGTGTGGCGACCACCGGTGACCGCCGCGGTGAGCTGAAGCAGTTCCTCACCGTCCCGCGCGGTGCGGAGACGTGCGGACCGGTCATCCAGGACAAGCGTGTCCTGGTGGCCGTCCAGCACCCCGGGGAGATCGACGGCGCATCCGTGGAGAAGCCGCAGTCGACGTGGCCCGATGGCCCCGGCAAGATCGTGCGCCCGGCGGTCGTGTCCGTCTGGCGCAAGGACGGTCGCAACATCGGTGTCTGACCGGACCCGTTGAGCGGACGGTGCATGCGGGGCGCGCCCGTGTTTCACGTGAAAAAACGGCGCGCCCCCCCCAGGTTGAACTGTAAAAATAGGGCGCGGAAGGGGTTGAAATTATGTGTGGGTTTGCCCGCCGGGGACCCCGCG